>CAZTDG010000039.1:0-3877 GCA_964612655.1 uncultured Acidimicrobiales bacterium
ACGACCGGCGCCGCTGCGCTCGTTGGCGCAGCAGACGCCGGACGTCTGCAACCCGTGGGTTCCGAGCAGAAAGCTCGAGGATCAGGCCGCTGCCCCTTCGTTTGCGCTAGCGGCAGCATCCTTGGCAGTCTCGACGAGTGACGCGAACGCGTCAGGCTCGTTAACTGCGAGATCAGCGAGGACCTTGCGGTCGACCTCGATTCCAGCCTCCTTGAGACCGAAAATGAACCGGCTGTAGCTGGTTCCGTGCTGGCGGCAACCAGCGTTAATGCGCTGGACCCACAAGCGACGCATCTCGCCCTTGCGAGCACGACGATCACGGAAGGCATAGTTGCCAGCGTGCATAACCGACTCGTTCGCTGAGCGGAACGAGCGGCTGCGGTTGCCGTAATGGCCCTTGGCCTTCTTGAGAGTTGCTTTGCGGCTCTTACGGCCGTTCACCGAACGCTTTACGCGTGCCATGGTGTATCTCCTTTTTACCTACGATTGGATTGATTTAGATCAGCCGTTGCCGAGCATCTTGTCGATGTTCTTGGCATCGGCAGGTGCGACATCGGCATCACCGAGGAACCGCGCCTTGCGCTTCGAGGACTTCTTCTCGAGCATGTGGTTGCGGTTGGCCTTGTTACGCCGGAGCTTGCCGCTACCGGTCTTCTTGAAGCGCTTTGCAGCGCCGCTGTGCGTCTTTTGCTTTGGCATGAGTTTCTCTCACTCTTCTTCGGAGGATTCGTGTTCGCTCGCAACATCGGCTTCCGCTTCGGCCAACTCGGCGGCCGCTGCTTCTTCCTTCGCCTTTTCGACGACGGCGAGCTTCTTCTTGTCTGGACCGAGCACCATCACCATGTTGCGACCTTCGAGATTCGGGCCGAACTCCACGTTGGCCAAATGCTCAACACGATCAGCTACATCATCGAGGATGCGACGACCCAGTTCTGGGTGCTGCATTTCTCGACCACGGAACATGATCGTGACCTTGACCTTGGAGCCTTCGCCGAGAAACTTCTCGACCTTCTTTGTCTTGGTGTCGAAGTCGCCGATCCCGATCTTGGGTCGGTACTTCATCTCCTTGACGGTGATGTTTGTGCTCTTTTTGCGAGATTCCTTCTCGCGTTGAGACTGTTCGTACTTGTACTTTCCGTAGTCCATGATTCGACATACCGGTGGGCTCGCTTTCGCTGCCACCTCGACCAAATCAAGACCCATGTCGCTCGCCATACGGAGCGCTTCTGGAGTCGGACGGACGCCCAATTTTTCGCCATCGGGGCCAACGAGAAGCACTTCGCGTACGCGAATGCGCTCGTTAACTCGGGCGTCGGTCCTGTCAGCTATGACGATCACTGCTCAATGGCAGATCCTTTCTCTGCTCACCACACCAGTTCTGGAATCCAGGCCGGCGGTAGTGAAGTATTCGGGTTTCTCTGCTCACCACACCGATTCTGGAATCCAGGCCGGCGGTAGTGAAGTATTCGGGTTTGGTCTGACGTGGTCGCCACGGGCAAGCCAGGTCGCGCAGCGCGTGTCTACACGGACGAATCCGTGTAATTCTTTCGCCGTAAACGACCGAGCGCACCCGCAAGTGGCCAGGTGGGGCCGAAGTGGCCCACTTCCAGAACAAGTTTTGCAACGCCCAGCATAGGCTAGACCGGTACAAAATCATCGAATCGACGATTGGACGACACAATCATGAGTCTCTGGACCCCAGGTGGCGAGCACGAAGTGCCACGCGATCGACCTCAGCAAAACCCATCCCCAGCAGCCGAACCTGCCCCGTCGAGCGAACCGGCTGCGGCCGGTGCCCCAGAGATCGACGAAGAGGCGCTCGCTGCAGCGCTAGGTATCCCGTCGCTCGACGACCTCAGCGACGAAGAGCGGGCTCAGCTCGAACAAGCCGTGATCCAGATGGCCGAGACCGAGCGTCAGCTGGCGACCACTCCCCCAGAGGTCGTCATCGCAAACCACGCCATGGGCATGTACGAATTGGCGGCCATCCACCTGCGCCAGAACCCACCGAACCTCAACGAGGCGTCACTTGCGATCGACGCGTTGCAGGCTCTCCTCGAGGGCCTTGACGACCGGCTCGGCGAGAACGAAGCCACATTGCGATCAGCGCTTCAGCAACTACAACAGGCCTTCATCGCCGCGAGCGGCGAGGCCTAACATGCGGATCGCCATTCCCTCGAAGGGCCGATTGCGAGACTCTGTTCTTGAGCTTCTGGCACATGCCGGCTATTCGAGCAGGGCGTTCAAACACAAGAACGCCTCGGCCGAGATCAACAATATCGAGTTCATCGAGATGCGTCCCCGAGACGCAGCTGCCTGGTTGAGCGAGGGTCGACTCGACGCCGCCTTCATCTCGACCGATACGGCACTCGAAAACAACATCGAGGACTGGCCCTCGATGAACCTCGACTTCTCGAAGTCGGACCTCATCATTGCGGTCAAGGAAGATTCGTCGTTTGAAACAATGGCGGATCTCGCCGGCGCCACCGTCGCTACCCACCTCCCCTGCTGGACCGAGCGTTGGCTCGAGCAGGCTGGCGTCGACGCCAAGGTCGTGCACATGGGCGGCTCGCTCGAGGGCGTCTGTGCGGTCGGGCTAGCCGACGCAATCGTGGACCTCCGCGAGACCGGCGGCAGCCTTCAGCGCAACCGGCTACGGGTACTCGAAGAGGGCATGTCGTGTCAGGCAACGTTCTCCTGGAGCGCGAACGCCGACGAGGCGCTCGCCCCAATGCGTCTACGCCTCGAGGCAGCACTCAACGCTCGACAAACCCAATACGTCATGTTGCACATCCCCAAGGACAAGCTCGACGACCTCTCGGAGTTGCTCGGAGGCCTCGCCTCTCCAACCGTGCTACCCCTCGCCGGTCGTGACGATATCGTCGCCGCCCACATCGTGGTCAAGCGCAAGGTGCTGTGGGGTAACCTCACCTCGCTGCGCAAGCTAGGCGCCACCGATATCGTCGCTCTCAACACCGACGCCATCGTCCCGTAGCCGCAGGACGCTGCTACGCGCAAGGCCTGTTTGTTGTCACGCCACCCATCTCGGAGCGGATGAGGTAGCTGCCGCCGGCTTGAGCGGTGGTGTCGGTGAAACTAAGAGCGCCATTGACCGTTGTCAGCCAGGAGCCATTGCGTCGAACCACGTAGACGCTTTCACCCGCGAGTGCTGTCCATGACAACGAGACGCTCCCGTTCGCATTGGTGGTTGCGGTGCAGCCCTGCCCTCCAGCACCTCCGCCACCTGGGATCGCGATCGCGTTCGGGCTGCATGCGATGTCAACGACTGCTCCTCCCGGCCGATATCGCACGGCGTAACTGTGCGAAGCGCCGGGGTTCACGTCGGTATCGGTAGACGAACCGGCAACAGCAGCGCCAGCGGAAATCCATCCTCCATCGCGACGAATCTGCACATTGGTCACACCGGTAAACCCGCTCCAGGCAATCACCACATCATTATTGCCGTTGAGCGACACCGTGCACGCCGGTCCCCCAGCCGGTGGTGGTGGAGGAGGTGGCGGTGGAGGAGTTCCCCCTCCGCCGCCGGGAATGGTGATGGAAGCAGGCGTGCATGCGACATCGACGAGCGTCCCACCGGGCCGGTACCGCACAACGTAGCTGTACGAGACACCGGTGCTCACGTCTGTGTCGACCAGAGAACTACTTCCCGCCGCCCCACGCGAGAGCCAACTTCCATTGCGACGAATCTGCACATCGCCCGCACCGGTAAACCCGGTCCAGGTAATCGCCACATCATTGTTTGCGTTGAGCGACACCGTGCACGCCGGTCCCCCAGCCGGTGGTGGTGGAGGAGGTGGCGGCGGAGTGGCACCACCGAAGTCGAAGAAACCAGATCGACCGACCAGGAACCCGCTGA
>CAZTDG010000039.1:3977-18044 GCA_964612655.1 uncultured Acidimicrobiales bacterium
GGAGTGGCACCACCGAAGTCGAAGAAACCAGATCGACCGACCAGGAACCCGCTGAACCGGTCTCTGTCATGACCAGCGAGCAAACCCCGGTCGATAAGGGTGAGGTCGAAGACCGCAAGCTGGTTGTTGCTACCTGGATCCCAGTCCAACGCTCGGCCGTTGTTCCGATTTAGCGCTGCCATCTGATTCCGGAAGACCGCATGGTCAGGAAAGCGAACGCTCGGGTTGACTGAGGAATTCGGGTTTCCGGTGTCGCAGCCGTTCGCTGTTCCCCCCGGCCCTGTATTCGGGTCATGTGTGATGCCGCCCGCAGGCGCGCCAATGCGCGGCGCGGCACAGAAGTGGCCGCCGACGTAAACGGCAACATCGCTCACGGCGAGCGAAAACACGCTCGAGTACATGCGAGCCGACCACGCAAAGGGGATGACCCCGGTGCCTCCCGTGTTGTAGCGCAGCACCGAATCGCAGTTGGGCGGGTTGTCGGCACCCTGTCCGCCCATGACGATGAAGCTGTCGTCGGGAGAAATCGCCATGTCTCGCAAGCTCTGGAGGCAGTTCCGTCGACCGGCCTGCCCAGACCAATCAACTCGCCAGTTCGCGACCGTTGCCGTGTTGCCCGATACATCGACCTTGACGAGCGCCTCGCGGGTCTGGCCGTTGATGCGCGTGCCGTAGTGCATACCAAACACGGTGTTGCCATCGCTTGTCGCCACGATCCGGCGACCTAGCTCTGCGACCACGGGATCCTGGACATTTACGACGAAGCCAGAGTCCGTCGCGCCTGTAAAACGATTGACGGCAGCGAAGCCAGCACGCGAAGCCCCGTTGACGCTGGTGAAGTTTCCGGCCATGAACACTCGGTCATTGGTGACCGCTATCGATCGAACTACAGCCGTTGCTCCTGCGTTGAAGCTGGTATCACGCGTGCCGTTTGCATTGAGCTTTGTCACGCGGTTCTGGACCGCGCCGTTCCATCGAGTAAATCGGCCAGCGACGTACAGTGCGTCACCGTTTGGGCTGACCGCCAGATCTCTCACGTCGTTGTTGACATCCGGTCGGAACCCGAAGTCGAACGCACCGGTATTGATGTTGTACGCAAAGATGTTGGGCTGGGTGACGACCGACCCGTTTTGCAGCCGAACCTGCTGGAACTCGCCCCCGACAAAGATGCGGTCACCTATCTGAGCATGGGCTAAGACCTCACCGTCGAGAACAACGGGCAAGTCACGACGTGCCTCATCGTCGACCAATTGGCCGTGTGTGACAGCCGCGCCGCTGGCGTTGACTGACAACACCGCAACGAGCACACCAATACTGAGGGCAAGAAGCCCAAGAATCCAGCGATTCGCCTTACGCATGGCTTTACGCGCCTTACTCTCCACCCTGCGTACGGCATAAATGCTAGGCGAGTGCGCCTTAGACAGCCTGGATAGTTACAAAATTGTCAGCAATGCCAACTATCAAACCGTGGCGAACGCCCGCACGGTAAAGGTGCCAGCGCCTTCGATCTTTGGCGGGACTGCGGTGAACGTTGCACCGCGCTCAGGGACCTGGTCGAGGTTTGTGAGGTGCTCGATGATCGGGATCTCGGCACGCAGGAGCGTGGTGTGAACCGGGCGGTCGCCGCCTTCGGTCGAGTCGATGTTGAGCGTGTCGATCCCGACGCACGCGACGCCCACGTCGACGAGCATCTCCGCTGCTGAGGCGCTGAGGTACGGGTGGTCGATCATGTATTGCTCCGTACCGAAGTGCTGCGAGTGGTCGGTTCGGATGAGGACCGCCTTACCCTTCGCATCGCCTAATTGTGCAGCGTCGATCTCGACCATGGGTTGGCCGACAGCATCTATGAGCACAGCCTCCACCCCCGCTACCCGATCGAGCGCGAGCTCCGTGAGGTCGTGGCCGTCGGCAAACCGATGGAACGGCACATCGATGTAGGTCCCGGTGTTGGTACAGAGGTTGACCATCCCGATCTGAAAGGTGATACCCGGGCCATAGATCTCTTCGGCGGCTTCGCGGGTGAGGTGGTCAGAGATCTCCGGGGTGGGCAAACCCGGGTAGGTCTCCATGCCATTGGTGATGATGTGACTGAGATCGATGTGCACCATGTCGGGAACCTAGCGCCGAGAACTAGCATTCGGTCATGCGAACTCGGGTAACCCAGGCAGCTTCACGCAACCTCCGGTCAGCGCTCGGCTTTGGCGCCTCGAAGCTGGCGTCAAGTGACCGACTGATGAGCGTCGTGTACGACCTGATGAACGAGGCGAACTTCGCAGGCCTATCCGAGCACGAAGAGATGCTGAGCGACTCGGTTCGCGTGGATGCGTATCACCAGGCGATTCATCGCAACATTCGCGAAGGAGACGTCGTGCTGGACCTCGGTACGGGCAGTGGCCTGTTGGCCTTTATGGCGGCCAAGGCAGGTGCGTCGAAGGTCTACGCCGTCGAGCACTCCGAATTCATCGACGTCGCCCGCGAGATCGCCGAGCACAACGACATCTCCAACATCGAGTTTGTGCAGGCGAACAGTCGTGAGTTCACTCCGCCAGAGAAGGTGGATGTAGTCCTCCACGAGCAGATGGGTGACGAGCTCTTCAACGAGAACATGCTGGAGAACCTCTTGGATCTGCGCGATCGGGTGCTCGCTCCGGGAGGGCGGATTCTGCCTGCACGGTTCCAGCTCTTTGTCGAGCCGGTTTCTTTCCATGAGTCGATGCGGGTTCGCCGATTCTGGAACATCGACCTGCCCGATGAGATCGACCTCAGTGGCACTGAACGTTCCTATACGGCCGCTCGCTTCGATACGGGGCGGACCGAGCAGCTGTGGGTTCGACCTGGTGCTGCCGAGCAAACCATGGGGCCTCCGGAGCCGATCCTCGACTTTGACCTAGCGACGCTCGAATCTGCGGCGACGCTACCCGTCGACCACGTTGTGGCCCGAGAAGCAACATCGGACATGATCATCGATGGTCTATGCGTATGGTTCACGACAGCCTTCGACGATGCCACGACGCTCAGCACTTCCCCGCTGACCGCGCCCACGAGTTGGGGAAACCGCATGTTTCGCGTCGACGAAGCGGTCTCCGCCGGCGAGTCACGCCGGTGGCACGTCCACCTCGGCAACCTGGTCGACCCGGCAACCTGGAGTGTCGAGAAGCTCTAGCCAAGCCTGGTTAGCTAATCGCTGGAAGCGGCGTAGCGAATTCGGATGTCGCCACCGAGTTGAGCGACGTCGATAAACCGGCCACGTTGAATATCGGCCATGGTCGGAGCACCCCCGCCAGCGAAGACGCTGCGACCGTCGTCGCCACCCATGATCGCCGGTGCCACGTACAGCCAGTATTCGTCGACGAGGCCCGCCCGATGGAACGAGCCAGCGGTTGCACCACCGCCTTCGACCATCACCTGGAGGTGGCCACGTTCACCGAGGTCGTCGAGGAGGGCTTCGATGTTGCCGTCCCATGACTCATACGGCGCGGTCTTTGTGCCGGTCTCGAGATCAGCCGCAGTAGATCCGAGCACGACGCGCCATGGGTCAAGCGTTGTAATCGACTCGTCGTGTTGGGGCGGGGTGAAGTCTCGAACGGTCAGCGAGGGGTCGTCGGCTCGCACCGTCTGGCTGCCGACCACAATCACATCTGACTCCGCGCGAAGTCGATGCACGTCACGACGCGCCTCTTCTCCGGTGATCCACTTGCTGGTTCCATCCGGTGCGGCGATAAACCCGTCGAGGGTCATCGCCAACTTGAGGATGACGTGAGGACGACCGGTGTTTCGATGGGTGAGGTACGGCGCGAGCTGTTGGGCTACGGCGTCTGCTTCGACCCCGAGGGTCACGTCGATGCCAGCGGCTAACAGTCGTGCCATGCCGGTACCGCCGACGTTCTCATCGGGGTCAAGAACACCGATTACTACCCGAGCCACCCCGCTATCGATGATCGCGTCAGTGCACGGGCCGGTGCGTCCGGTGTGGTCGCACGGTTCGAGGGTCGTAAACAGCGTTGCACCTTTGGCTGCTTCACCGGCTGCGTCAATCGCAACCCGTTCAGCATGGCGGCTGCCGGGCGTCTCAGTAGCGCCGTCGTAAAGCGCGCCGTAGGTATCGATAAGCACGGCTCCGACCCATGGGTTTGGCCGTGACCGGAGACGAGCCGATGTTGCGTTGGCAATGGCACGGCGCATCATCGACGCCCGGAAGGCGTCGGTATCGGTGACCAGCTCAGCCATGGGCTGGATCGGATGGCTTCTCGGCGTGCGGGTGCGGGTCCTTGTTGTCGACCATCAACCGAACAGCGTGTGGGATTACGTCGGCGACGGCATCGAAGGTCTCGACACACCCCTTGGTAGAACCGGGAGTGTTGATTACCAGCGCCTCACCGATCGTGCCGCAGATCCCTCGGCTCAGACGCCCGAGCGGATTCACGAGGCGCATGGCTTCGGCCAGCCCCGGTGCTTCGCGATCGATCGCTGCCTTGGTGCCTTCAGGTGTGAGGTCACGCGGGCCAAAGCCCGTGCCGCCGGTCGTGATGATCACGCCGTTAAAGCCCTGTGCCAGGCGCACAAGCGTGTCACGAACCGGCTCCGTCCCGTCCTCGGTAACCGCACGTTCGACCACCTCGTAGCCGACGGTGGCGAGATGCTCCTCAAGGGTCGCCCCTGAGCGGTCTTCACGGGTGCCGTGCACCACCCCGTCAGAAACCGTAACGATCTTGGCTTGGGTCGGTGGATGTTCGCTGTCCATCCACCGCACTGTAGCGGGCTACCGATGGAGCCTTGGTTACTCGGGCAGCAGCTGATCGAGGGTGTGACGCCATTGGGCGTAGCTGTTCGGATCCATGCCTCCGCCAGCAGCTCGGGTAACACCACCGTGGTGGTAAACGACGCCACCCGATGTCATTCCAGGCAGTCCTTCCACCGGGTTCGGGGTGGTCTCCAGAAAGTGCAGTTCGTCGGGGTGCACCATGCGACTCATCCATTCCGCGGTGTCGAAGGCTGTTTCGCCCCACACTTCGTCTTCGCGATCGAGACCGGGCATCTTGAAGACCTGAAAGGTCAGGCCGTCGGTGATGAATCGGTGCATGTCGACGGCCATTGCCATCGGGTGTACGAAGTTTCGCTTGCTGCGGGCACCTGCAAGAACGGCGTCACCGGAACGGACGGGTTCGACCAATGACGCGAACCAATCGGTCGAAATCGGTACGCAATCGGAGTCGAGCGTGATCGCGATGTCGGTTTCGCAGCCCAAGAACGCAAGGTCGAGAGCGATGGAGTGACCGACATTCATCGGGAGAGCGAGCAGATCGACGTTCTGGGTTTCGAGCCATTGTCGGCTTCCATCGGTCGATCCGTTATCGACGACCGTGATCGGGACGTGTCCTGGGGTGAGATCACGAACGGTAGTGATCGTGTCGCGAAGTACGGCCTTGGTGTTCCAGTTGACGATGATGATCGTCTCGCCCTGGCGAAGGCTGTCGATGTTTCGCCGTGCTCGAATCCGAGCAGCCTTCACCGCAAGATTCCACGGACGGTGAAAGGCGAGGTCGTCGAGGGCGTCGGCGTCCCATGGGGCCGGGCGTGCGGGCGGTCGGCCCTGTAGAGCGCGTGCGCGCTTCGCCAGCGCGGCGACACCCGCAGCTCCGTTTCGTGCACTCGAGCGTGCGATGGCGGAAGGGCGACTCATACCGTGTCCCCATCGGCAGCGGCGCAAGCCTGTTGACCCCTACGACCACATGGGGTGAACCACGTGTGCTCGGCTACTATTGGCGGCCGTGGACGACGACCAAATACTGCGTGAGTGCCGATCGAGCATCGACAACATCGACGCCGCGCTCATTCACCTGCTGGCCGAACGTTTCAAGATCACCAAGCGGGTCGGCGAGCACAAGGCGCAGGCAGGCTATGAAGCTGCCGATCCCGACCGTGAGCAGGTGCAGATCGCACGGTTGCGGGCCCTTGCTGACGATGCCGGTCTCGACCCGACGTTCTCGGAGAAGTTCCTGCGCTTCATCGTCGATGAGGTCATTCGCCACCACAACTCGGCCAAGGACGACTAACCGGTGGCTTCGCGGGAACCTCGAGATCTCGATAGCCCGCGAATCCGCAGCCACATCGAAGCGGCCCTCTTAGACGTCGCAGCGGTACGAAGTCGTGGCCGATTCGGGACTCGCCTCGAGGACACCATCGGTGCGCTCAGCGGGACCATCGTGGAGCTGGGCCCAGGTACCGGCGCCAATCTTCGCTATTACGCAAGCGGTGTTCGAGTGATCGCCGTCGAACCGAATCCGGTGATGCGTGACAAGTTGACGACCAACGCCCGACGCTTTGGCGTGGACATCGATATCCGCTCTGTTCGCGGCGAACGGATCGATGTCGACGACGCGAGCGCGGACGCCGTGGTGGCCACCCTCGTTCTGTGCGGCGTGGACGACCCGGCTCAGGTGATCTCCGAGGCGTACCGAGTACTCAAGCCCGGCGCCTCGTTCTTCTTTATGGAGCATGTGGCGGCACCGGAGGGCACCAAGACTCGTCAGGTGCAGGCTGCGGTGAAGGTCCCCCATCGCTGGATGTTCAACGGTTGCGAAGTCGACCGGGACACCGCGTCATTGTTGCGGGCCTCCGACTTCTCGTCGGTTGAAATCGACGAGGTCGACTGTGGTGTGGGCGACTTGTACGTGCGCCACCGCATCATCGGTCAGGCGATCAAGTAGCCGCCTGAGCGATTACGCGTGGAAGGCGACCGAGAAGAGGACGAGGGCCATAAACGCTAGAGCGAGCAGGCCTAGGGTTACGAGAACGACCTGCACGACCTTCTCGGTGGGCCCGGCGTCGCTGAACTTCGCCACGTTCCCGGTTCGCGAGATTCTCCGTCTGGGGGCCTTTGCCACTACTAGTGCCCCGCTGATCACATCCACCATCGGCTTCGGAAGACTGCCGAGAGGGATGACGACTCGTCCGTTTCTCCGCGTTGAAAGAACGAAATCCTTCTTCGACATCGCCCACACGGCAATGTCTGACCACTTCACAAGCACTTGTTCGTACTGACGTCGAAACAACAGTCCTTCGCCAACGACGTCCAACTGCCATTGTCCTTGACCCACGACGAGTTGATCTCGAATCGCATGTACGTACACGGGCTTTACCGATGTGGCGATTGCTGCGCCGACCACGCCGCCGACTGCTCCTGCGGCCGCCATTTTCGTGTTGTGCCTGCGATAATCGTCTGGAAGTAGCATCGCCTCGCGAACTCGATCTGCTCGATCCAGGCAAGCCTCGTCAACGACAACAACCGCACTCAACCCGGTACCCGCTACTTGTGTCATACAGATTTCTCGGTACGCCAACAAGCAGACTTTATCGATTGAGCTGATAGACGAACGCCGCCATGCCGTCGCCCTCGAAGGAGTCGGGCAGCAGCCGACCGCCTCGCCCATAGGCCTCCCACGGGCTGGCGAGAGGCTGTGGTTCGAGCTGAGGTAGTTCCGCTGCGATGCGGTCATCGACGGCGGTCGACTCAGCTGCGGTGAGCGTGCACACGGAGAACACGATCTGCCCGCCCGGCTTTACTAGGCGACTCGCCGCCTCCACCAGTTCGAACTGGAGCCCGGCCAGGTTGTCGACGTCTGCGGGCGTGATCCTCCAACGAGCATCGGGGCGGCGGCGAAGTGACCCAAGCCCCGAACATGGCGCGTCGATCAGCACCGCATCAGCGCATCGCTCCCGGTACGGCGCGTGGGTAGCGTCGGCCACCACGCTCGACAGCGTTGTGCCCGTGTCTTCGGCGGCCTTGCTCACCAGGCCAGCCCGGTGCGAGTGCAGGTCTGACGCCACGACATGACCATCTGTGGAGTTGCCAGCGATGTAGGTGGCCTTGCCGCCGGGAGCCGCACACAGATCAAGAATCAGGCCTTTGGGTTCAACCAAGGCCGCGACGGCTTGGGACGAGAGATCCTGACGGTAGCCGTCGTCGCGGGTGTGGGTGACCGCTGGTTGGTTCATGGCCTCTAGCACCGCTAGCGCCCGGTCGCCGAGATCGGCCTGTAACCGATCGACGATCCAATTCGGGTAGCTCAGCCGGTGACCATCGGTCGGCCATTGCGGGTCGCCTCCGCTAGACACCTTCCGAAGCACCGCATTCACAAAGCCTCGTCCCCGCTTGGGTGTTGCGGCCACCGTGGCATCGACCGCGGCGTGGGCTGGGACACGCATGAACAACAGCTGGTACACGCCCACCCGTACGGCGGCGCGCACTCGACTATCGACCTCATCACGATCGATGAACCTGTCGGCGGCGAAGTCGAGCGCCCGCTTCATGCGAGTGCTTCCATAGCTCAGTTCGGTAACGAAGCCTCTGTCTCGACTGTCAAGGTCGGACTCCTCCAACAGCTTCGGAAGGAGCAGGTTCGCGTACGCCCCATCCTTCTCCACGCGTTCGAGCACTTCGATTGCGAGGCGTCGGGCGGCGACGCCATGGTTGTCTTCACCCACTGACAGCTCGGCCTTAGCTCGCTGGCTTTGATGGGTCGTTCTCGTCGCCCAGGGTGTCGAAGCGCTCGCCGTCGGGCTGCGCGCCGTTCGCCCAGTCCGCAGCATCCATTCGGGGCTTACCTGCGGGTTGCACGGTCAAGAGTTGCAGTCCACCGTCACCGGTACCCACGACGAGATCCTGGATCTCACCGATGGGCTGGTCGGCGTCCACCGGTTCGGCCATGTGCACTTTGAAGCGTTCCCCACGAAACATCGTCCACGCATTGCCCACGCGAACGATTCGGTCCAGTTCGATAGCTGGGCGATGCCAATCCAGGAACCGGTCGAGCACGGTGAGCTTCTTGGCGTACATCACCTCGCCGGTCTGAGGTGTGGGGTCGGTGAACCCGTTGCGCATGGCTTCGATCAATACGCCTGCGCCGGAGATCGCCATCGACTGCCAAAGGGTGAGCAGCGTCTCGTCCAAATGAATCGGCACTCGATGCAGCGACCAGACGTCGCCTTCGTCGAGCCCCTCAGCGACGCTCATGATCGCAATAGCGGTTTCGGTATCGCCAGCGAGGATGGCGCGCTCCACCGGTGCGGCGCCGCGCCAGCGAGGCAGATCGGAGAAGTGGATGTTGACCATCGGGATCTCGGCGAGGACGTGCGGGCGGATGATCTGACCGAACGCCACCACGACGGCGAGATCGATCGGGTTCTCCGCGTGCACTTCCAGCAATGCATCGACCTCGGTGCTGACCGGGATCCCAAGATCGAGTGCGGCGGCTTTCACTGCAGTCGGCGACTTCTTCCCGCCGCGTCCACGGCGCTTGTCTTCGGCTGACACCACCATGGGGATCTCGTACCCGGCGGTGTGGAGCGCCTTGAGCGTGGGAACAGCCAGCGCCGGGGTGCCAAGAAATGCGACCCGTCGGATCGCGTCGGGGTCAGATGGAGGAAGGGGCAGATTCACGAATGCGACTCTAACTACGGAAGGCTGAGTCCGCCGCCACTCGACGGAAGATGCAATCCGAGCTCGTCGCTCATTGCGTCGACGGCGCCATCGCCGGCTTCAGCTCGCTGACGCAAGGTCTTCTTCGCTTCGCGCTTTTGTTCATCGTCGAGGTGCTCGACGAGAAGCACACCGTTGAGATGATCCATCTCGTGTTGATACAGCCGTGCCTCGAGTTCGTCAGCTTCGATGTTTACCTCGTTGCCATCGAGATCCAGGCCCCGGATATGCACGAGCTTCGGACGGGTAATGGTCCAAGAGAGACCGGGTACCGACAGGCAGCCCTCTAGGTACTCCCATTCGCCATCGGACTCGATGATCTCAGGGTTGATGAGGACGCTCGGGGCTTCGCCTTCTTCGAGGTCATAGACGAACAGCCGCTTGCGAACACCCACCTGAGGCGCCGCCAGGCCGAGGCCCGGTTCGTCGTACATGGTCTCGAGCATGTCGTCGACCAGACGTACGAGCGCGCCGTCGATATCGGTTACTTCTTTGGCCACCTGCTTGAGCACAGGATCGCCATAGTGACGGATTCGGTAAGGGGCGCTCACGGTTCCAGGCTACCGTTGCCACGTGGCATCGACGGACACCGGTGACGGTCACTACTTCACGAACACTCCCTCGGTTGCGTCCAAGCGACAAACGATCGAATTGGTGCTTCCCGACGTGTATCTGGAACTCACCACCGACTCGGGAGTCTTCTCGGCGGGCGCCGTGGACAAAGGCACCCGATACCTCCTGCGGGCGATGCCCGACATAGCGACGCTCCCCGCACTTCCCAAGTCGATCCTGGACCTCGGCTGTGGCTACGGCCCCATCGCGCTGACGATGGCGAAGCGAGCACCTGAGGCGCACGTATGGGGAGTCGATGTCAACGAGCGGGCCTTGGGACTCGCTACGGAGAACGCTGCCGCCAACGACATCGAGAACGTGTCCTTCGGGACCGCCGATGCGATCGACCCCGACCACAGGTTCGATCTCATCGTGTCGAACCCGCCCATCCGGATCGGCAAGCCCGCACTGCACGAGCTCCTGAGCACGTGGATGCCGCTGCTCAACCCTCAAGGACGGGCGTGGATGGTGGTCCAGAAACATCTCGGCAGCGACTCACTCGCAATCTGGTTGACCGAACACGGCTGGGCCACTGAGCGACTCAGCTCGAAAGCCGGATTCCGAATTCTCGAAACACAGGCACAGGACCTCCAGCAACAATGAAGAACCTCGACCCAACCGGATTGAAGCGACTCCACCGAGATTGGCGCCGCAAGACGACCCAGGAAATATCGCTCATCCTCGACAGCGTGCAGACGCCCTACAACGTCGGCACCATCATTCGCACGAGCGCAGCACTCGGTGTGCATGAGATGTGGCTTGTCGGTGCCACCGAGTCTCCGAATCACCCCAAGACGAACAAGACGGCGATGGGCACACAGCGTTACGTCGAGTGGACGGCTGTGGAGACGCCCACGGAGGCGATTAAAGCCGCTCGCAGTGCGGGCTACACCATCGTCGGCATCGAGCTCGCCGACGACGCCGCTCCCCTTCACGAAGTTGACCTATCCGGCAAGGTCTGTCTCGTCGTCGGCCATGAGGACCGCGGGCTTTCCAAGGAAGCCCTGCCCCTCTGCGATTCCGTGGGCTACATCCCACAAGTCGGCAAGGTCGGGTCGCTCAACGTCGGCGTCGCGGCATCTATCGCAATCGCCGAAGCCCGCCGCCAAGCCTGGACCGCAAACTAAGCGCTACACCTGATCTACGACGGCGCGATGTTTCGAGCCCCTGGGCGAGAAACTCGAGTTTCACGACGAAGGAGTGAATACCTCGATCTGAACCAGGGTGTCTCCGTAATTGGAGCCGTGACCAAACTCGGTATCGGCAGCGTTGGTCAGATCGTTGATCGAGCCCACTGCATCGCCGTAGGCGCTGTCGACATAGCCCCAGGGGACGCTGACCACGCCGGGGCGTAGGCGGTCGCTGATGGCGACCGGCAACGTGAGCGACGCCCGATCGTTGAACACGCGCACCTCATCGCCTTCGGTCACGCCTCGGGCTTGGGCATCGACAGGGTCGAGTTCGATGTGTGGGGGCGTCTCTCGGTCAGCGTGAGCAGGCAGGTCCGAATACGACGTATTCAAAAACCGAGTGGCTTTCTTCGGCGTCTGCAACATGAGCGGGAAACGCTCCATGAGCGCGCTGCCAGGGCCTTCAGCTATCGGAACCCACTCGGGGAGGCGGGTGAGGCCAGGGACATTGGCCCCTGCCGCGACGAAGTGCGCGCGCCCGTCGCCGGTGCGGAATCCACCTTCGGCATATGGCAGGTGACCTTCGGGGAAATCGCTAACCCGGACGAAACCGTCCGCTTTCAGTGCGTCCATATCGACGTCGTCGCTGACCGCTACCTCGATCTGGTCCACGTCGCTCAGCTGCACCACGGTGTCGGTGAAACCAAAGGCCGTGGCAAGGCGTCGGAACATCTCGGTATTGGCCACCGCTTCACCTAACGGTTTGGTGGCTGGTTCGTTCCAGCCAAGCCACAAATGTCCCCAAGCGGGCATCACGTCGAGTTGCTCGGTCTCCATGGCTGCGGGCAATACGACGTCGGCGTAGCGAGCGGTGTCGGTCATGAACTGCTCGGAGACGACCGTGAAGAGGTCCTCTCGCTCCAAGCCGCGCCGCACCGATGCCGAGTCGGGCATCGACAGGACCGGGTTTCCGTTCCAGATCATGAGGGCATAGATCGGGTCGTCGAGACCGGTGAGGCTGTGTCCGAGGCGGGGCTGGTCGAGCACCCGGGTGTCGTCGGCTCCCTCCGCCGCCACCGCAGCGAGTGCGCCTACGGCATCGGGGTCAACGTCGCTCACCTCGGCCCATGAGCCGACACTCCGAGCAAACCCGCCACCGAGCACGCGATGTGAGCCGGTCAGGAGCGGGATCATCGAGAGCAGGCGATACATCGTTGGGCCGCTGAAGTGGTGCTCGATGCCGATTAGCCCTCGAAGCATCGTCTTGGGCGTCTCGCCGATCGAGCGCGCTAGGGAGCGGATCATCTCTGCGTCTACCCCACACAGCGGCGCCGCCCATTCCGGGGTCCGATCGCCAACATGAGCAGCGAACTCGTCGAAGCTGGTCGTGTAGGAGTTGATGTAGTCCCGGTCGAGTAGATCGTCTGCGATCAGCACATTTGCGATCGCCAGCAGCATGGCTACATCGGTTCCTGGCAGCGGCTGGATGTGCAGGTCGGCGCGATCAGCGGTGATGGTCCGGATCGGGTCGATGACAACCACTCGGGCACCCCTGGTCTGTGCGGCCTCCACCACGGGCCAGAAATGGCGGTTGGTGAGGCGGGTGTTGGTGCCCCACAAGATGATTTGGTCCGAGTGCTCGGCTTGCATCGGGTCCGAGCCCAGTCCTGCCCCATACACCGACGCCATTCCGTAGCCCGAAGCCATGCCGCACACGTTGCCACCCTGGCGAGACGCACCGAGCTTGGCGAAGAAGGCCTTGCTGGTCGCGTCCTTTTGGATCAGGCCTTGTGTGCCCGCCGACCACCACGGAAGGATCGCCTCTCCGCCATAGGTGTCCCGGACCCGGGTGAACTCGCCCACCACCATCTGCAGTGCTTCGTCCCATGACGCCTCACGGAACTCGCCTGACCCCTTCGCACCGGTTCGGATCAGTGGCGTGAGCAGGCGGTCCTCATGGTTCACCCGACCCACGAACTTGTTGACCTTCGGGCATAGCTCGCCCTTGGAGAACGGATGGCTTGGATTGCCCTTGACCGACGTCAGAACCCCGTCGACTGCCGTCGCCACCCATCCGCAACTGTCCGGGCAGTCGTGGTGGCACGTGCCGAGCACTTCGATGGTCGTCATGGTTCGACTCTACGACAAGCCATCGCCCATCCGAGCAAATCGGCAGACCTAGCCATTTCGGATCTCCTCGAGCGTTGCGAGGAGATGTGTCGCGTCGCCGGTCATGTTGAAACCTTCGTCCTCACAGATACTCAAATCCTCAAATGTTGCTCGGGGCATGACCCCAGTAAATCCTTCACCGTCATCCCAGAATGCATCGATAACCAGCCGGCCCATCTCACGACAATTGCCCACCGATGCCTCCGAAAAACCAAATGGTGAGTTATCAAAGAGCAAGATTCCAGCTAGCTGAATCTCCTCGACAAGTTCGGTGACTTGCTCGGCGGTTATCTCAAGCTCGAAGTTGGTCAAGACCTCAGGTGCACCCTGCTCACTCTGACGGCCGGTCATGGTGGTTCCCATGACCTCGTACACGACTATCGAGTGGTCCGAATCGGTTGGAAGACCGATCTCGTGGAGCACCACCAATTCCGCCAAGGTGGCTCCTTCGACATCGGGTACCGGTCGTGCCACCGCTGCACCAGAGCTGCATGCCGCCAGCACGAGTCCGAAACAGATACCCAGCAGAACCAGGAGACGTGCAGGAAATTCGGTCTGTCGCTTAGGCGCCATTTCCGAACCCTACTCTGGTCAGATGTTGAAGGGATCAACTACGACGCGAAGCCGTTCGGCTGGCCGCTCGGCATCGTGTAGCGCGTCGAGAAGTGTGCGGTGGTC
>CAZTDG010000040.1:0-17341 GCA_964612655.1 uncultured Acidimicrobiales bacterium
CAGCGTAAGATGTGTATAAGAGACATGGATTGGTACAAATCGAATATTGGCAGAGGCGCAGCGAATAAGGGGGTTGAGAAGTACCAAGCGACTCGCTCCATCGTGTTCGATTGCGCTTCCAAACAATGTGATATCGACATTCGATATGTACGTGCTGAAATCCAGTTCGAACTACGCGTGTAGCGACGGGTATGTCGTATGCCCCAGCTGATGAGACGACACGTAGGTATTTGGTCCTACAACCTGGGGAGAGGGGCGAGGGAAAACGCCTATACGCCTCCACCCGATTCGGTGCCGACAGGCGCCGGGTCAGGTCGACTCCTACGAGGTCTACGCCCCGTTGGCGCGGAGATCGGCGATATCGGCCCACTCCAGGGCCTGGGCGTGGGTTGCCTCGAGTACTACCCGCGGAGCGACACCGGCTTCGAAGGCGTCGACCCACCTGCTCGCGCAAAGACACCAGCGGTCTCCGGCGTTTAGGCCCGCAAAGCCATATTCCGGGCGAGGGGTGGACAGGTCGTTTCCTTGTTCCTTTGAGAACTGCAAAAAGGCATCGGTAACGATGGCGCAAACGATGTGAAAGCCCCCGTCCTGCGGGTGAGTTTCACAGCACCCGTTTCGGGTGAATCCGGTGAGCGGGTTCGTGCTGCACGACTCGAGCTCATTCCCGAGAACATTCTTCGCCATACCTGAGTCTGCCAACGCTCTTGCTGGTTGCCACAACTTCTCACCAGGTCTGTCACAGCTCGCATCTACTATGGCGGTCGATGCTGATCTCGCAAGTTCCGGGCGGACGCACCTACACAATCGCGGTTCGCGATGCGATCGCCGAGGCGAAAGCTGGAGACCCCTTACGTGCGGTTCGCGTGGTCGTCCCGTCCAATATTGCTGGCCTCAGCCTGCGGCGAATGTTGGGTTCGGCGTTGCTTACCGAGAGTGGGTCCTTACTCGCCAGCCAGGGCATCGCGAACGTCAGTTTCTCTACGCCGTTCCAGTTCGCCTCGTCGCTCGCGGCGCCAACACTCGCTGCATCGGGTCAACGCCCGCTCACCACTCCGGTCCTCGCTGCGGCCGTGCGCCATGTGCTCTCGACGAATCCGGGCCGCTTTGGTGCGGTTGCCGAACATGTAGCCACCGAAACCGCCCTCATTCGGGCCTATGGCGAGATCACCGAAATGCCTCCAGCGAAACGACGGGCACTTGCCGACAATGCGTCTGCACGCACCAACGACCTGCTCAGCTTTGTCGAGGCGGTCGGTGAGCACCTGCAATCAGGCGCGTCGCTTCGATTCCACGACGAATACGCGGTTCTGCACGCAGCCGCTGCTGCACTAGCCAAGGCGCCGGTCGATGAGGCCATCGTGTTGGCGGGCCCGTTTAGCCAAGGATTGGCCGCCCTCGAGTTCTTGCAATCGGTTTCTGAGCATCTCTCGACTCGAATGGTCTTGTCGCTCACCGGCGATGTCGAGGTCGACGACGCAAGTCGGGGCCAGGCCCAGCTCATCAGCGGCGAGTCGGTCGATGCGGTCACTGCCAACCTTGCGGTGCCTACGCACATGTTTCCCACCGCCGACCCCGACGAGGAGGTGCGGGCCGTTGTTCGTCAGATCCTCACCGCAGCCGAACGCGGCGTGCGCTTCGATCGCATGGCCGTATTCGTGCCCGTGCGATCGCCTTATCTTCGTTCGATTCGTGAGCAGTTCGAGCAAGCCAACATTCCAAGTGCCGGCCCCGATCACCGCACGTTGGGCGACTCGATGGTTGGGCGGCTGCTATTGAGACTGTTGGGCATTGCCGACTCGGCGCTGTCGACAACCCCCGACAAGCGCTTCGAACGCGAAAGCGTGCTCGCGCTGGTCGAGGCAGCGCCGCTGCGTGGCCCCGACGGTCGGCGCATTCGCTCGGGCCCGTGGGAAAACATCTCACGGTCGGCGGGCGTGGTATCGGGCATCGACGACTGGACCGACCGCCTCACCTCACACGAAGCGTCGCTTACCAAGCGGCTCGACGACGACCGCGCAGAACTGTCAGCGGGTGCGCGTTCCGGGTTCGAACGGGAGCGCAAAGCTGTGGTCGAGCTGCGTCAGTTCGCCGAGTGGTTGGAGGCGCTCACCGAACCTGGCGAGGTTGGGCAGTCGTGGTCGCAGCGCGCTGCCTGGGCCCGCCAAACCTTGGAACAATTGCTGCCAGCCGAGAGTCGACGCAGCAGCTGGCCCGAAACCGAGGTCGAGGCCGCCGAACGAGTCGACAAACTTCTCACCCGCGTTGGCGTCCTCGACGAGATCGAACCCAACCTCACTTCGGCTGCGTTCCTTCGGGCCATCCAACTCGAACTCGACGCTCCCGCTGGCCGTCGTGGACGATTCGGCACGGGTGTGTTGGTTGCGCCGTTGGCGTCAGCCATTGCTCTCGACCTCGACGAAGTCTTCGTACTGGGCATGGCCGAGGGCGTGTGCCCGCGGCCTATCCGTGAAGACACGTTGTTGCCCGACGCCGAGCGAGCCTCCACTGATGGGGGGCTACTCACTCGACTCGATCGCATTCGCGAAGAACGTCAGCGCTATCTGCACGCATTGGCGTCGGGAAGCGCGTCGGCCACCCTCGTCTTCCCTCGTGGCGATCACCGCTCCGGGCGCCAACGGACGGCGTCGCGGTGGTGGGTCGATGCCGTCCGTGAGCTGAGCGGCGACCCCGAAATCAACTCAGAAACATGGCATGGGGCCCCGCTGTTCTCGGGCATGTCGGCTGGCTCCTACCAGCAAGCTCTCACAACCGCAGTCGGTGCTGGCATGGCGACGTCGGCCGCCGACTACCAGCTACATCTCGTGCACGCAGCCCAACTGCAAGGTCTCGATCCGTTGGCCGATGACTCACAGTTTGAACTTTCTGGCGCTGTTCGGCGCGGCCTCGACCTCACATCGAACCGACTGTCGGGGTTCAACCGATTCAACGGCGACTTGGGCGACATCGACGTTCCTCCGGTCGTCGCCGACACCAAGCCCATCAGTTCGAGTCGTTTGGAGTCGTGGGCGAAGTGCCCGCGCAAGTTCTTCTTTGAACAACTCCTACGGCTCGGCGAGATCGAGCGCCCAGAGGAGATCTCCGAACTCAGCGCAATGGACAAGGGCAACCTGTATCACCAGATCCTCGAAGACTTCATCGCCGAATCGTTGCCCGGCGCCGCGCACGCCTTCGACGACCCGAATTACATCTGGACCAACGACGACAGAACCCGATTGTTTGCCATTGCCGAGGCGCGCTACGACGAATACGAAAAACTCGGTCGCACCGGGCGTCCAATCTTGTGGGCGATCAAGAAAGAAGAGACCAACGCCGACCTCGATGCGTTCCTTCGTGCCGACAACAAGATGCGTGCCGAGATGCAGTCGTTGCCCGAAGAGGTCGAGATGGCCTTTGGCCTTCCCAACCGCACCACTTCGGTTGACGAGCCGGCCGCTGAGGTCACGCTTCCCGATGGGCGCGTGCTGCGGTTGCGTGGCTTCATCGATCGGCTCGACCGACGCGCCAGCGGCGACGTTCCCATCGTGCACGACTACAAAACCGGCGGTGACAAGGGGCAAGAACAAAAGAAGTTCGACGAGGACGCCGTTCTTGGCGGCACCAAGCTTCAGCTCGGTGTGTACGCCGAGGCGGCCAAGCAACGGTTCGATACTGACCGGGCCGAGGCCTACTACTGGTTCACCTCCGCGAAGGGGAAGTTCAAACGCGTTGGTTACGCATGGACCAGCGACAAGAGCGCACGCTTCACCGATGCCATCGAAACGATTGTCGAGGGCATCGAACGGGGCGACTTCCCACCTAACCCCGGCGACTTCAACACGTTTTTCGGTGACTTTGACAACTGCGGCTTTTGTCCGTTCACGCGCATTTGTCCCGTCGACCGCGACGAGGAACTCGAGCAGGCGATTCGGTCGGGTCGGCTCGTCGACTACGTGAACATGGGCAAGCCCCCGAGCGACCGAGCGGGGGAGGACACGCCATGAGCAATCACGAAGCACTACTGCTGAACGACCAAAGGTCGCGCACCGCCATTGAGAGCGACCTACACCGCACGCTCTTCGTCGAAGCCGGTGCCGGCACGGGCAAAACCACAGCGCTCGTTGGTCGAATCGTTGAGCTGGTGCTGACCGACGACTCGTCCGTGCAAGTTCCGCTCAGTCAGATCGCTGCAATCACGTTTACCGAAGCTGCGGCCGCCGAGCTGCGTGAGCGAATTCGCATCAAGTTCGAGGAGGCATTGCGCGATGCACGGTCCAGCGGCAACGCGGAGCGTGTCAACCGGTGCGAGAAGGCGTTGGCCGACGCCGACATCGCTGCCGTGTCGACGCTCCACGCGTTCGCCCAGCGGCTGCTGTCCGAGTTTCCCGTTGAGGTTGGAGTGCCGCCACGGGTGGAGGTCATCGACGAGGTTCGCTCGCAGCTGGCATTCGACCGGCGTTGGTCGGTGTTCCTCGACTCGCTCTACGACGACCCCGACCTCGAAGAGTTCATCGTTCGGGCATCGATCCTTGGCGTGAAGCTCAACGGCCCACAGCTTCGCAACATCGCCCAACAATTCGACGACAACTGGGACCGGCTCCTCGGGGTCGAGGTTCCGGCCACCCGGCCAACACCAATCGACTTTGCTGGCGTGCGCGAACAGATTCACCTCGTCCGTGAGCTGCCCAAGGAATGCAGCGATCAAGACGACAAGTTCTGCGCCCATATCCGAAACGAGTACGAGCCGGTCTTTAGTCGCTTTGACCAGGCGGCCACCGACCACGAACGGTTGCGGGTAACCCGCGCAATCCCTGGGCTCGGTGTCGCTGGCAACGGGGGCGCTAAAGGGAACTGGAACGGCGACGTTGCTTCAGCAAAGCAGGTCGCCAAAGATCTGTTCGCCTATTGCGAGGAGTTGCTGGCCGCCGTTGCCAGCGACACACTCACCCAGTTCGCCGGAAAGATCGCGGTGTTCACTCGCGAGTCGGCCGAGGACCGTCGCAGCGAAGGATTGCTTGAGTTCCACGACCTGTTGGTGCTCGCCCACATCTTGCTTCGGACCGCCCCCGAGGCCCGGTCGTTATTGTCCCAGCGCTACCGAGTTCTGATGCTCGACGAATTTCAAGACACCGACCCAATCCAAATCAGCCTCGCACTGCTGTTGGCTTCCTCGGTTGAGGGCCAATTCGCGGGCGCGTGGTCTGACCTTTCACCCAATGACGGTCGTCTGTTCATGGTCGGCGACCCCAAGCAGTCGATCTACAGGTTCCGCCGGGCCGACATTGAGCTCTTCCTAGAGGCCCGGGCACGTTTCGCAGAAGGCGAAGTGTCATTGCAGCGCAACTTCCGAACCGTCGAGCCAATCGTCACAACCGTCAACGCATTGTTTAGCGAAGTAATGAACGAGGAGACCGCGTCGCAAGCCAAGTACTCGCCCCTCGTGGCAAACCGCACCGATGCATCAGCTAGCGATCATCGCCCGATCGTGTTTGGTGGGCCTCATTCTGGGTCGGCCCGAGAAATTCGTGAGGCCGAAGCAGCAGACGTGGCCTCGCTCATCGTCGACATTCAGACCAATAAGGCCAACTGGCAGATCTTCAAAAAGGATGAGGGTTGGGTCGATCCCAAACTGAGCGATATCACGATTCTGCTGCCCACGCGCACGTCGATGTCGCAGCTTTCCCATGCGCTCGACGATAAGGACATCCCGTTTCGCGCCGACACCGGAACGTTGGTCTACGAAACCCAAGAGATCAAAGACCTGCTGAGCGTATTGTCAGCCATCGACGACCCATCCAATGAGATAGCCCTGGTCGCCGCACTACGGTCGCCGCTCTACGCCTGCGGGTACGACGATCTCTATGCGTTCCGAAATGGTGGCGGAGCGTTCGACATTCGTGTGCCGATCCCCGATGCGTTGCAAGGCACGACGGTTGCAGCCGGTATCGAGCACATGCACACACTTACCAAGCACCGGTGGTGGGACGAACCCAGCCAACTGCTTATGCGGGTCATCGACGACCGATTCGCGATGGCGCTCCCTGCGCACGGCCGCCGTGCCCGAGACACATGGCGACGCATTCGATACGTCGTCGATCAAGCCCGTGCCTTCGCCGAAGCTGGTGGTGGCGACCTACGCGAGTACCTCGAATGGACCCGCCTGCAAGGCGCCGATGGTTCACGGGCTCACGAACCAATGCTTGCCGAGCCCGACGATGAGGCCGTGCAGATCATGACGATTCACGGTTCGAAGGGACTGGAGTTTCCGATCACTATCATCTCGGGCCTCACCACCCAACTGGGGCGAGGCCGGTCGGTTGGCGAAGTCATCTGGGGCGAGGCTGGCGAAATGCCTGAGGTGAAGGCCTCAAGCACGGTCAGCACGAAGCACTTCGACTTGGCCAAAGAACTCGACGACGAGATGAGCGGGCCCGAGCGCGACCGCCTGCTCTACGTGGCACTCACAAGGGCGAAAGATCATCTCGTCATGAGCGGGCACCACGTCGTCGACAAACACGGAAAGCCCAAGCTCAGCCACGGCGGAACCCTCTATGGCTTTGCTCAAGCGACCGGCGCCGATCTCGTTCGCACACCTACTGGCCAATCATCGCTGTTCTCGCCAACAGCGCACCTTTCGCGGGACGACGACGTGCCAACGTTTGCGTTGCCCACTCGGTCCGACTGGAGCCGTGGTCACAGGGCGCGGGTCGACAACGCCCAAGTTCGATCGGTCTGGTCGGCCACGGCAATCGCTCAGGCCGCAAGCGCCAGCAACTTTGCTATGGACCACGATGACTGGATCGACGACTCGGTGTCTGACGACGACGAAGGCCTCGATGGCCAGCAACTGCCCCCGCAGGTCTATCGGCGTGGACGAGCAGGCACGGCCATCGGCACCGCGGTACACGGCGTGCTGCAGTTCCTCGACCTCGCCGCGGTCGACGA
This sequence comes from uncultured Acidimicrobiales bacterium, assembly GCA_964612655.1. Taxonomy (GTDB): domain Bacteria; phylum Actinomycetota; class Acidimicrobiia; order Acidimicrobiales; family SHLQ01; genus SHLQ01. Next base: position 6,946 of record CAZTDG010000040.1, read on the forward strand.
AGCCGACATCGACTCGCTCAGCGACGCTCAAGCCTGGGCCGAGTCCGTGCCCGAACATATCGAGACCATCGCGGCATCGGTGCGTTCAGCGTTGCAGGCGCCAATCGTTGCGAGTTGCTCGACGGCACGCCACTGGAAAGAGTTGTTCGTCGCCGCTCCGGTTGGGGGAGTCACCATCGAGGGGTACGTGGACCTCTTGGTCGAGACCCCCGAAGGTCTAGTGGTCGTCGACTACAAAACTGACTCTGTCCGTAACGTTGCTGAGGTAGACGCCAAGCTCGACCGCTACTCATTGCAGGGTGCGGCCTATGCCGCAGCGGTCGAAGCGGCAACCGGGCTCACTGTCGTCGACGTGCAGTTTGTGTTCGCCCGGCCCGACGGCCCCGTCGTGCGATCTGTCGACGATCTTGCGGTTCGCCGCCAGCAGGTAATCGCAGCAACACAGCCGGCTATCCAGAGCGATGTTGTCAACAGCGGTAGTGTGGCTGTCGACCAATAGAGCGAGTGCAAGGGGTCGAATCAATGAGCGGACAGATGTCTGATGTGGTTGTCATCGACAATGAGGAATACGCGATTGTCGAACCTGGCCCTGATGCGCTGTTCGATGTTCGCGCCCATGGGGCGAAGCCGGTGATGATGCACACCGCGAACACCCGTGGCGTCTTTGGCCGCTACCGGATCGAAGATGGCACGCTCATCCTCTCCGACATCCAAGTCGGATCGGTCGAGGCGCCTCCACCGATCAATGGCGTGGAGCCGACCACCGATGAGTACGGGCAAACGTGGACCTATCTCGAGCTCGACCTGCCAATCCAATGGACCGGTGACCTCATCATCGGTGCCGCTCCCATCCTGGACCTCTACGTTCATGCGGGGTTCTTGCCCGCATGGCATTACGAGCGGGTGCAGGCGTTCGATATCGAGAACGGTCTTGTGCAGTCGAGCGAAGACCGCTCCGCCCAAGTGGCCGAGTTCCGTGCCGAACGAACCGGTGTCACTGGCACAGCTAGCGCGGGCGCTGCTGTTGATGAGGACGAAGGGATCTTCGAACGATTCCTCGACTCGATCAAGCTGCGCCTAGGTCTCCCCGACGACAACTAACTAACCGACCCGGCTTTTGGCCAGAGAGGTGACTGTTCGTTAGCGGATCCGGGAGATAAATAGCTCGGCGACGATGGTGGGATCGGCTGGAAGGCCGTTCGCTTCAGCGTCGTCAATGCCGAGTTCTGGCGGAATGACGATGCGTAGCCATGAGCCAACAGCCTGGCCGGGAAGCGCCTCATCGAAACCGGCCAAGAACTGCGTTGGTTCGGTGCCGACTTCGAAGATGGCAGGCTGGCCCGTGGTGAACGTCGAGGCGATCTCGTCTCCACCTTCATGCAGTAGGGCGGTGAAGTGAACTTCGACAACATCGCCGTCGGCTACAACATCGCCGTCGCCCTCTTCGAGCACGGTGACGTCGAGTTCGGTCGCAGGCTCTGAAACGTTCTCGACCTGAGGAGGCGTGATCGCCGAGACGAGATCCACTACGAAGTACAGCGGGCTGTTGGCCGGAATGTCTGGGCTTGGCGATTGTGCGCCATAAGCCTGCTCTGGCGGGATCGCAAGAACGCGGCGGCCGCCTTCTTGCATTCCGATGATTCCCTCGTCCCATCCTCGAATTACGCGTCCTTGGCCTAGCGGAAAGCTGAAGGTGTCGCCTCTGTCCCAGCTGGCGTCGAATTCGCTGCCATCGCCGAGCACGCCCACGTAGTGCATGATCAGCAGGTCGCCGGGTTGGGCTTCGTTGCCGTCGCCATCGATGAGGTCGGTGATTCCGAGCGTGAGCGGGGCGTCGCCTTCGGGGGCGATGGTTTCGGGCTTGCCGCCGTTGATCTCTTCTGTTGAGCCAGCAACTACGTTCACGTTGGCTTCGACCGGAGGCCCAGCATCTTCCACCGTGTCGGCTTCCTCGGCCGATCCGTCTACATCAGCCGCAGCGGCTGCGTCACCAGATGTGGCGGTGTCTGCCGATGCGTCCGTTTCGGATCCGCACGCGAACGCAACGAGTGCGAGGGCTACCAACAAGAGTCGAAGCTGTTTACGTAGATTCTTTTTCACCTCCAAACTTTACCGCTAGCGACCAAGTTCTAGGCCGCGCCTCGGCCGCGGCTACTGTCGCAGCGTGGTGCGCACGGGACAATGGAACATGAGTCTTGATGTTGCCCAAAGGGTGGCGTTGGGCGCTCAAGGTTTTGCCGACTCCCGGCCGACCGGTCAGATCGATCGACGTCATCTTCGTCGTGTGATGGGTCGATTGCGAGTGTTGCAGCTGGATTCGATTCCCATCGTGGCCAGGACGCAGTACATGCCGTTCCATTCCCGCCTTGGCCCCTACGACATGAGCCAACTCGACCAGATCGCCTACCACCATGACGAATGGTTCGAGGCGTGGTCGCATGAGGCGTCGTTGCTTCCGGTCGAGACCGAGCCGCTCATTCGCTGGACATGGGACCGCGCCCGCGAGGGGCACACGTGGAAGAGCCTGAGAGAAGTCGCCGACCGGGAACCCGCATACGTGCAGTCGGTGCTGGACGAGGTGCGCGAACGAGGCGCAGTGACCGGGGGCGGGCTATCTGATCCTCGACCGTTAAAGGACGACGGTTCGGGATGGTGGCATCGATCGCTTGGAGTGTTGGCGCTCGACTGGCTGTTTCGCATTGGCGCGCTAGGGATTCGCAGACAGGGAAATTTCGAGAAGGTGTTCAGCCCGATCGAGGACATTGTCCCCGACACAATTCGCGCCCAGCCAACGCCGACGATCGACGATGCGCAACGAGCGCTGTCCCTCTCTGCGGTCCAGGCGCTCGGAGTTGGTACGGCCGCCGATGTCGCCGACTATTTTCGGCTACCAATACGCGAGATCCGAGGAGCGCTCGGCGATTTGGTCGAGCAAGGTTCGGTGATCCCGGCAACGGTGCAAGGGTGGAGCAAACCGGCCTTTGCCGACCCCGAGGCCCGCATACCTCGATCGATCTCGGGATCGACGGTGCTGTCGCCGTTCGACCCGGTCGTCTGGAAGCGTGATCGAGCGGAACGTCTTTGGGGCTTTGCGTACAAGATCGAGATCTACACCCCCGCCGCCAAACGGCGCTACGGGTACTACGTACTGCCGGTCATGGTCGACGGCGCTCTCGTCGCCAGGATGGATGTCAAGACCGATCGAGAAGCCGACGTCCTCCGCATCAAGTCGTGCTTCGCGGAGGAGGGTCACGTAAACGCACAGACGGCCGAACGAGTCGCGGAGGCGGTCCGAGATCTACGTTCGTTCGTTGGATCCTCGTCTATCGAAGTCGAGAAGCGGGGCGATTTGGCATCGCTCCTGAGTGAGCAGATCTAACCGATCGAAGAACATTTTGTACTTCGCATAGGACCGACCTCTAGCATCTGATCCGTGACGACTCCATTGAACGATCCTCCGAGCTGGATAGCCGACGCCGTCTTCTACCAGATCTTTCCTGACCGCTTCGCCCGCTCTGGCCAGGTCGAGTTAGGGATGCGCCTCGAAACGTGGGACGAGCCACCCACCTTTCACGGCTACAAGGGCGGGGATCTCTGGGGCGTGGCCGACAAACTCGACTACCTCGCCGAGCTGGGAATTAACGCTCTTTGGTTCAACCCGATCTTTCAAAGCGCCTCGAACCACCGCTATCACACCCACGATTACTTCCGCATCGACCCGGTGCTCGGCGGCGACAAGGCTTTCGACGCGGTGCTCGCTGGAGCACACGAGCGCGGCATCCGGATCATTCTCGACGGGGTCTTCAATCATGCCAGCCGCGGGTTCTTCCAGTTCAACGACATCGCCGAGCACCAAGAAAAGTCCGCGTTCCTCGACTGGTTCAACGTTCGAGACTTCCCGGTCGCTCCATACGACGAGGACACACCCGTTACCTACGACGCGTGGTGGGGTCTGCACGCGCTGCCCAAGTTCAATACCGAACACGAGGCGGTTCGCGAATTCCTGTGGAGCGTTGGAACCTATTGGGTCGAAAAAGGAATCGACGGCTGGCGCCTCGACGTGCCGAACGAGATCGGCACCCCGGGCTTTTGGGACGAGTTCCGAAGCCGAGTGCGCAAGGCGAACCCCGACGCCTACATCACCGGAGAGATCTGGCACGAAGCGAAAGGTTGGGTCGGGCCCGATGGTCCCTTTGACGGCGTGATGAATTACCCGTTCACGACCTCCACGATCGCGTTTGGCATTGGCAACCGGATCAACGAAGCCGGCATCGTCCAGAACTTTGACTACCACGTGACGCCCGGGCTTAACGCAGGCGAATATGCCGACCGCATCGACGAGTTGATGGGCTGGTACGGGCCATCGGAACGTACGTCGATGTTGAACTTGCTCGATAGTCACGACACCGGCCGCATCATGACGATGGCCGATGGTGACTACGAATTGGTGCTGCTCTGCCTGGCCCTCTTGTTGACCATGCCGGGTGCCCCATGCATTTATTACGGCACCGAGGTCGGCCTCGAAGGTGAGCCGGACCCCGACAGTCGCCGAGGCTTCCCTTGGGAGGCGATGGATGAACATCCCGAGCTCAACAAAGCTCTTCGTGAGCTCATAGCGGTTCGTCACGAGCAGCCCGGCTTGCGGTCGCCAGATTTCGAGCGTCTCGGTCCAGCTCCTGGCCCCGACTATGGCCGCACGTATCTCTATGCCCGGGGGACCGGCGCAGACCGCGTTGTAGTGGCGATCAACCATGCCGATGAACCCGATGTCGTTCCCGTCGTCGACCAGTTCGGACCAGATGTCGAACTGTTGTGGGGCGCAGCGAAGCTCACCAAGAAGCAGATCAACCTGCCAGCGCGAAGCCTTGGTATCTGGAAAGACCCACGATGACCGAGTGGCCAGCCGGGGTCCAGCGCGTTATCGACTCGGCGGCCGCCAATGGCTTCGAGATCGAGATCGTCGAGTACCCCGATGGCACTCGCACCGCCCCCGACGCAGCCGCCGCTGTTGGGTGTGAGGTAGGTCAGATCGTCAAGTCGTTGATCTTCAGCGTGAATGACGAACTCGTTCTCGCGCTAACCAGCGGCAAGAACCGTGTCGACACCGAGGCTCTGGCGAAGGCCGCAGACGGCGATCGTTGCGATCGTGCGGACGTCGACCAAGTTCGAGAGGTCACCGGGTTCGCCATCGGCGGCGTTCCACCGCTGGGCCACATGAACACCGTCCGATCGTTCTTTGATCCGACGCTCCTCGAGTACGACACCGTGTGGGCCGCTGCGGGAACCCCACGTCACGTTTTCCCAATCGATCCCGCAGAACTGCTCACCATTACCGGGGCCACGCAAGCGACCTTCGCCGCGCATCACTGAGAAATCTCCGAGGCGATGGCTTGGCATTCATCGAGAGCTTCGTCGACGGATATTTCTCCGGCTATTGCGTCTGAGAGATGTCCGGTGCACCGGCTAGCGATGTCTAGGAACTCGGGGACGCCGACGAATTGGACACCCCCGAATCCCGGTCGTGGTGTGGTGCCCGGGTTGTCGATTGGTGAGGTGGTGATGGCTTCGAGAACGGTGCCTGCGAAGGGCCGGTTTGCGTCGATGAATTCGGGGTTGGCGTGGGTTGATACGCGTGTGTTTTGCCCTACGTCTGCCAGACCGCCGGGCAGGTTCTCGGCTGCGATCCGAGCAAATTCCGGGGAGGTTGCCCATCTAATGAACTCCCATGACGCTTCGATCTGCTCTTGGTCCAGTGGAGAGAGCACATCCCTGATCACGAATGATTGAGAACGCAGCCAACCCGATGCGGCGGTGACATTGGTTGGGGCGAGTGCGTAGCCAACGTTCCCAGCAATTGGGCTGCCGTCAGCTTCGAGGATTGGGGCTGCACGTGTTGAGTCGTACCAGAGGGCGACGTTGCCGTTTTGGAACTCGTCGAGGCACTCATCGAAGCCTGCGTCGGCCGGGTCTTCGATGCCGTAGTTTCGGACGAGGTCGATATAGAACTCGGTTGCTGAGCGAAAGCCTGAGTCGGGTTGGTTGATTTGCGCAACACCAGGGGTGCCGTCGTCGTTGGCTTCCCACCAGGTGCCACCGAAGGTATTCGCGACCGTGGTCAGGGTTGCGCCAAGGTCATGCCAGCCCGGTACACCGCGCAGACAGACTCCGGCGACGTCATCGCTGTGGACTTGGGCTGCGATGTCGGCGACTTTTTTCCACGTTAATTGCTCAGGCACGGTGATCCCGGCAGCGTCGATGATGTCTTGGTTGAACATCACGATCGACGATTCGGCGTAGAACGGAACACCGAAGAGTCGGTCATTGACGCTCACCGAGCTTCGCACGGAGGCAATGATGTCGTCGAGGTCGTAGGCCGCGTCCGCTTCGGCAAACGGAGTTAGGTCAACTACACGACTGGCTCCACCGACATATGGTTCAGCGAACTGTGAGACCCAGAAATTTTCGAGTACGGAAACGTCCAACCGGGTGCCCGTGCCTGGATTGTCAATTCGTTCTCGTAACTCCTGTTCTGGCGCCACAATGATGTCGACTTCGATACCGGTTGGGCCCGTGAAGAACTCCTGCGTTAACGCAACGATGTCTTGCATGCCCGGCAAGTCGGGAGGGATAGCGACCCTGATGGTGGTGCCAGCAAACTCTGATCTGGGCAACGTCGTTGTTGTGCTCGTGGTCGTAGTGGTTGTGCTTGTTGGAGCGACGACCTCTTCGGCGACCTGATCTGCCGCGCTTGAACATGCGCTGGCGAGCAGTGCCAATAACAAGAAAAATACGAACGATCGCCTGCTCCCCATACACAAGCATCGGATGCAGACCCACCGCTGTCAATGGCGGGTAGCCGCCAGCTAGACCGGACAGTTAGGGACTGTCCCTAACTGCCCCAACTACGTGAAGAGGGCGTCGAGGCGGGTGGCGACGGCGTCGTGATGGGCCGGTTCGGGCTTGGTTTCGCAGAGATCGCCAAGCCAGGTCATCGACACGGTGTTGTGGCGCACGAGGTATGCGTCGGTGCCCTCGGCGGCTTCACCCTTGGTTCCCCAGTCCATTCGTAGGCGGAAGCGCTCGCCCTCGTCATCGGTCCCGTCCTCTCGAAGTTTGCTCGCGACCAGCTTTCGGAGAGGGTCGGTGCCCACAGGGGCGAGCGACCAACCATCAAGATCTTCGATGGCCTTGTTCGGAACGTTGCAGTTGATCACGACCGGCTTGCTCGAAGGCTCCGCCAACATGGCTTCGACGATCCGGGAGGCCACTGTTGCAGCCGTATCCCATTTCATGCCAGCCACGATCTCGGGCCAGGTTTGGCCCTTGACTTCTTCGCCGTCGAACCCGATGCTCATCGCCAAGCCGCTTGTGCCCCGGTTGCGTCCGGTGAGTGCTGCGCCGATCGTTCCCGAGTGATACACCGACCAGCCGACGTTCTGCCCAGGGTTGATTCCCGACACGATCAGGTCGTAGGGATCCCCGAACGCACCGAGCTGGGCATGCATCACGCAAAGCGCTGGCGGGCCCGTGATCGACCAGGTCTCCATGCCCTCGAGCGCGTCGACCTTCACCTTCCGGGCGACCGGGTCCTCAAAGGTCAGCGTTCCGAGCGAAGCGCCAGCTCCGGAGTATTCCGAGGCCGGAGCGATGACAGTGACCTCACCGAACGGCCGCATGGCGTTAGCGAGAGCGTGAAGTCCAAGCGAATCGATTCCGTCATCGTTGGTCACCAGAATTCGCATTTGGCCAGACTACCGTCGTGGTATCAGCACCAAGACTTACGTACTCGATACCTCCGTTCTCCTGAGCGACCCGGCGGCGCTGCATGCCTTCGAGGACAACTGCGTGGTTATACCGATCGTGGTACTCACCGAGTTGGAAGCGAAGCGTCATCACCCCGAACTCGGATGGGCGGCTCGAACGGCGTTGCGAACGCTCGAGGAGCTTCGCGAAGAACACGGTTCACTCACCGAGCAACTGCCCTTAGGCGACGCGGGTGGAACGATTCGAGTGGAGATCAACCACAAAGATGATGAGGTCATCCCTGAACCGTTGCGTGAGGCGAACAGCAACGACCATCGCATCTTGACGGTCGCGGCCAACCTCGCAGACGCCGGTGAAGAGGTCGTGCTCGTCACCCAAGACCTTCCTTTGCGTCTCCGAGCTGGAGTCATCGGCCTCGATGCAGAAGAGTTTCGCCACATCGACGAAGACCTCGACTGGCGCGGCATCGTCGAGCTCGACGTAAAGGGCGAAGAGATCGACGCCGTCTACGACCAGCACTCTGTGCACATCGATGGTGCTGCAGGATTCCCGGTGCACACGGGTGTGATTCTGAACGCCGCTGGGCAGTCAGCTCTCGGACGGGTAACCGAAGACGGTGCGGTTCGAAAGGTCAACCAGAACCTGGAACTCTTTGGTGCTCGGGGCCGCAATGCCGAGCAACGGATCGCGCTGAACCTGCTCGCCGATGAGTCGATCGGAATTGTCAGCATGGGTGGTCCGGCAGGTACCGGTAAGTCGGTCCTTGCGCTGGCTGCTGGCCTTGATGCGGTCCTCGAAAAGCAGACGCATCGCCGGGTCATGATCTTCCGGCCGCTCTACGCCGTCGGTGGTCAGGACCTCGGTTTCTTGCCCGGCACCGAAGAGGAGAAGATGCGGCCGTGGACCGACGCGGTGCACGACGCTCTCGATGCCATCGCCTCGCCCAACGCGATCGAGGAGATCGTTCGACAAGAACTGATCGACGTACTGCCACTTACCTACATCCGAGGTCGCACCCTCAGCGACTCGTTCGTGATCATCGATGAGGCTCAGAACCTCGAACGCAGTGTTCTCCTGACGGCGCTGAGTCGTCTAGGTGAGGGTTCGCGAGTGGTGCTCACCCACGATGTGGCCCAACGAGACAACCTCCGTGTCGGCCGTTTCGACGGCATTGCCTCGGTCATTTCGTCGCTGCGCGGCCACCCGCTGTTCGCTCACATCTCTCTGACGACGAGCGAACGGTCCGAGATCGCAGCCCTAGTAAGCACCGCGCTCGACTACTAATTCGTAATCACGAAGGATCTGTCCCCCCTTAGGAACCTATGCGGTATCAAACGGGGGACAAATCCATAGTTCGTTGCTAGGCGATTAGCTCGTGTGCTTTGTCGTTGCCGTTCCTCAGCCCGGGGGCTTCGTCACTAACCGAGTTGCTCGCTTCGCTCGCAACGTCGCATCTCTCAACTGTGGCTAGAGGATCAATTCGTGGGCTTGGTGGTTGGCGGCTTGGAGTGATTCACGTAGTTCTTGGGTGATCTCGGTCAGCTTGGATCGGGGAACCCGGCCTTCGGGCATGGGGATCGGCTCGTGTGCGACCACACCAACCCGTCCCCGCTTGGGGAACTTCGCACCATGGGGCAATGCCTCTTCGGTGCCGGCGATACCGACGGGCACGATCGACGCTCCGGTCTTGGTCGCGATCCACGTGGTGCCGTCGAACAGTTCGCCGATGTGTTGACCGGATTGGCGGGTGCCTTCGGGAAAGATCATGAGCGGCTTGCCAGCGTCGAGAGCCTTGCGAGCGGCAGCGGTCGCCTCGCGGTCAGCGGCCTCGCGATCGAGCGGGATCGCTCCCAGGCAGGAGATCCACCAGGCCACCGGTTTGAACTTGAACAGCGACGCTTTGGAAAGGGTAGGAAGCTGTCGGCCGCCGAGAACACCGATGATCAAGCTGTCGAGATTGGAGCGGTGAACCGGAGCGATGATGACCGGCGGAGCGGTGCTCAGGTGCTCGAGGCCCACGGTGCGTATATCGAGGAGGCGAAACAGCGTCTGGCGCGCGATCGCCGAACTGACGTGATAGACCCGCTCGCCGTACGGCTTGGCGGAGACATCCGCCGACCACTCTGCAATATTGCTCTCGGCCATCGCCAATGAGCCTATGTGCCGAGTGGCCCTACGACGAACCAACTACTTCGATGCGGCCTCAAGAGCCATGGTCGCGTCTTCCCATTCGGTCATCAGCTGCGCCGCTCGATCCTTCGCCGCATCGTGGGCCGCAACGAGCTCTTTGACCTTCTCGGAGTCTTCATAGACCGCAGGGTCGGCGAGTTGGGCCTGCATGTCGGCAACTTCGGCTTCAGCCTTTTCCCACTTGCGCTCGGCGGACTGCTGCTTCTTTCGAAGGTCCCTGGTGTTGACGTGGGAAGTATTGCGCTTCTCGGCTTCGGTTCGCTTCTTGGCCTTTTTCTGCTGAGACTTCTTGTTCTTGGCAGGCGAGGAGCCGGACTTCGTAGCCGCACCGACATCGGCATCCATCGAGCCGAGCGGGTTCAGTACCTTCTCGCTGACGCCCTTGTGCCACACCGCCTTGCCGCCTCGGTAGTCGATCAGCGCATCGCAGACATTGCGGAAG
>CAZTDG010000041.1:0-17329 GCA_964612655.1 uncultured Acidimicrobiales bacterium
GGCTACGGCTCGTCCGGGAGCGATCGAGATCGCCGCCCGCACGTCGGCCGACGTGGTGCAGGTCCTCGGAGGGCTACCGATGCGTGACGAGATCGAATACGAACGCCTCTTCACTCCAAGCTGATGTTTTTCACCCCCCGCTGGTTCGCGTCGCACATCTTCGTGGCCTTACTGATCTTCGCATTCATCGCCGCTGGCGTGTGGCAGATCAACCGACTCGGTCAGCGACAGGCCACCAACGACCGGGTCACGCAACGCCTCGACACGGTCGTGACTCTCGACGACGCCGTGGCAGCAACCGACAACATCGCGGACGAACTCGACTTTCGGCGGGTGCAGGTGACCGGCCAGTTCGACAACAGTCGCGAACTCTTGATCGCCAACCGAAGCCGCGAGGGCGTGGCAGGATTTTGGATGTGGACCGTCTTCGTCGAAGACGACGGATCGGAACTGGTGGTCAATCGCGGGTTCATTGACCGGGCATCGATTCTGCAGCTGCCCAACGATTCCATCGCTGCACGAATCAGCGGTGAACGAGGCGACCTCACCCTGCAAGGCCTGTTGCGCCTCGGCGATCTCGACGCTCGCCTTTCCGAAGACTCCACACAACTCACCCGGCCCGACGCTGAGCAGGCCAAGGCGCTTCTCGGCGTCGACTCCACGCTTCCTCCCGAGATCTACTTACAGCTCGAAGCCCAGGACCCGGCCCGTTCCAGCGACGTGCCGATCGGGTTGCCGCTGCCGGATCTGACCGACGGGCCGCATCGCAGCTACGCCTTCCAATGGTTCACCTTCGCAACCATTGGGATAGCGGGATACGGGCTCACTCTTCGCCGGATCGCTCGGGGCGACGAAACTCGTGGGGACGTGCCCATCGACGAGCCCCTCGAACCGCTAACCGTCTAGCCGACACGACGACGAACGTTAAAACGGCGAGGCGCCGGCCTCGGAGGAGACCGGCGCCAACTCATTGGTGTCGGTGAAGTTCAGGAGCAGAACTCACGACACGCTTGTGACGGGAGATTGTCGGGATTAGCTAGGGAGCAGGACGCTGTCGATGACGTGGACGATGCCGTTTCCGGTCTCGAGGTCTTGGGCCAGGATGTTGGCGCCGTTGATGGTGACGTTTCCGTCGACTACTTCAACGTTGAGGGTTGCACCGTTGAGGGTGTCGAGGGTGCCGCCGTCGTAGGTGGCGATGTCTTCGACAGTCAGTGAGCCTTCGATGGCGTGGAACTGGAGGATTGCTGCGAGGTCTTCTCGGGCGAGGAGGTCTTCAGCTGTGGTGTCGAGGGCTTCGATTGCGGCTTCGAATGCTGCGTTGTTTGGAGCGAGGATGGTGTAGGTGTCGCCATCGACGGTCGAGAGGCGCTCACCGAGGCCTGCTGCGCCGACTGCTTCAACGAGGGTGCTGAAGTCCGGGTTCGACTGGGCCAAAGCCACGATGCTCTCCGGGATGTCTGCGGCTGCAGCTGCATCGGTTTCGGCATCAGCAGCGGTATCTGCAGGAGGGAGCAGGACCGTGTCGATTACTTGGACGATGCCGTTTCCGGTCTCGAGGTCTTGGGCCAGGATGTTGGCGCCGTTGATGGTGACGTTTCCGTCGACTACTTCAACGTTGAGGGTTGCACCGTTGAGGGTGTCGAGGGTGCCGCCGTCGTAGGTGGCGATGTCTTCGACAGTCAGTGAGCCTTCGATGGCGTGGAACTGGAGGATTGCTGCGAGGTCTTCTCGGGCGAGGAGGTCTTCAGCTGTGGTGTCGAGGGCTTCGATTGCGGCTTCGAATGCTGCGTTGTTTGGAGCGAGGATGGTGTAGGTGTCGCCATCGACGGTCGAGAGGCGCTCACCGAGGCCTGCTGCGCCGACTGCTTCAACGAGGGTGCTGAAGTCCGGGTTCGACTGGGCCAAAGCCACGATGCTCTCCGGGATCTCTGGATCAGCTAATGCGAGGGCATCGTCTTCTGACTCTTCTTCGACAACTTCTTCTTCGTCGACGGATTCTTCGTCTTCGACTACTTCGTCGACGGCTTCTTCGACTGCGTCAGGAACCGCGGCGGCGGTATCGCTGGCGATATCGCTGCCGCATGCGGCTGCGATGAGTCCGAACGCCAGGAAGAATGCGGCGCCCTTGGGGGATTTGCTCAGTTTCATGTTTTTGTTACCTCTGAATATGGGCCTTGTGATCGGCCCGTGGTTTTTGGGGTGCCTGTGGGTAAACCCGCTATGGCCGCAGAGGTTGAGCTTTTGCGCGTCCGTTTCGGCAAAAAGTAACAGGGGTGAAGCTCGGCAAAATTGCCCGGAAAAGGAAATAGTTGACTCTCCGTCACCAAGCTCCAGTCTCCAACCAACAGTGCTGGCGAGTCCGGCGCTACTCTCTACGGGAAGAGAGGAGAACCTACGATGGCTCGTTTTGGACAGACACTCACCGCCATGATCTCGCCGTTCTCGACGGATGAATCGCTCGATCTTGAGGGCGCGCAGAAGTTGGCGAAGTGGCTGATTGCTAATGGCAACGACGGCCTCGTGATCGCCGGGACCACTGGCGAGGCGCCAACCCTCACGCACGATGAACAGATAGCGCTTATCGAAGCCGTGGTCGACGCTGTAGACGTGCCGGTCATTGCTGGCACCGGCAGTAACGACACCCGGGCCGCAGTCGAACTCACCGAGCGGGCTACCGCTGCTGGGGCGACGGCGATTCTGTCGGTGACTCCTTATTACAACCGTCCGAGCCAAGAGGGCATCATGGCTCACTTCCGGGCTTGTGCTGGCGCCACCGACCTCCCCGTCATCCTCTACGACATCCCGGGCCGTACCGGTCGCAAGATCGACACCGAGAACATCATCGCCCTCGCCCAGGAATCAAACATCGTCGGGCTCAAGGACGCTGCAGGCAATCCGGCCGAGACGGCCCGGGTCATCGCAGCGCTCGGACCCGACTTCGACGTGTACTCCGGCGACGACGGCCTCACCCTGCCCCTGCTCTCTGTGGGAGCGTGTGGAGTGATCGGCGTGGCCACCCACTGGGCTGGTGTCGAAACCAACCAGATGATCGAAGCCTTCCGCCGCGGTGACGTGGCTGAAGCGACACGCCTCAACCAACTCCTCTTGGAGTCCTGGGACATCGAGACCGGCGACCTTCGTCCCAATCCGATCCCGAGCAAGACGATGCTTCGTCTCCTCGGCTTGCCCGGTGGGCAGTGTCGCCTACCGATGGGCCCCGAACCCGCCGGTCTCGAAGACGAATGCCGCAAGGTGCTCTCGAACTTGGGGCGGCCAGGCTTCTAAATGGCTCCTCCAGTACGAATTTCCTTTCTCGGCGGCCTCGGCGACATCGGTCGCAACTGCGCGGTCCTCGAATCCGAGGGCCGCATGGTCATCCTCGACTGCGGGCAAATGTTCGCCGACGAGACCCAGCCTGGCGTCGACTCGATCATCCCGGACTTCACCTACCTCCAGGAGAACGCGGATCGAATCGACGGGTGCATCGTCACCCACGCCCATGAGGACCACATCGGTGGGCTGACCTATCTGCTCGAAGCGATCCCGTCGCTCACTCTCGACTTCTACGGGACACCGTTCACCCTCGGGCTTGTGCGTCACAAGCTGGGGGAGCGCAACCTGCAGAGCCGTGCGAACCTGCACATCATCGACGATGGCGACATCCTCGAGATCGGGCCGTTTGAGTGCGAGTTCTTGCCCGTCACTCACTCCACGCCATCGGGGCTCATCACCGCATTCCGCACTCCGCAGGGCATCATCTTGCATTCGAGCGACTTCAAGCTCGACCACACCCCAGTCGATGGACGCCTGACCGACCTGCCTCGGATCGGTGCGCTGTCGACCGACCCCGGCATCCGTCTACTCCTCGCCGATTCCACCAACGCCAACTCGCCTGGCCAATCAACTTCGGAGTCCGAAGTCGGCGGCGTGCTTCGACAGCTGTTCCACGAACACCGTGATCAGCGAATCATCGTGGGTGCATTCGCGAGCCACATCCATCGCGTGCAGCAAATCGCCGAAGCCGCGCTCGAACAAGATCGCACCATCGTCACCCTCGGCCGGTCGATGAAGCGCAACGTGGCGTTGGCCCGTGACCTGGGGCTTCTGTCGATCCCCGACTCTCGCATCGTCGACATCGCCGATGCTGAAGACATCGATCCGCTCAAGACCTGCATCATCTCCACGGGCAGCCAGGGTGAGTTCCGTTCGGCGCTCACGCTCATGGCCCAGAACGACAGCCGTTGGGTCACCATCGGGCCGCGAGACACCGTGATCTTCAGCTCACACCCGATTCCGGGCAACGAAGCAGCTGTTGGGCGAGTGCGGTCCGGCCTGGCTCGCCAGGGCGCAACGATCGTGCACTCCGGCCACGTCGACGTACACACCACCGGGCATGGCAAACAACAAGAGCTGCTCGCCCTCCATTCGGTAGCGAACCCCGAACTCTTCGTGCCCGTACATGGTGAGTACGAACATCTCGTCGGCCACGCCGAACTCGCCATAAAGCGGGGCATGGCTCCTGAGAACGTCCTCCTCGCGACCGACGGCGATCAACTCCTGCTCACCGACGACGGCATCTTCAAAGATGGCCAGGTGTCGGGCGCATACGTGATGATGGACGGCTCCGCGGAACCGATCACCCCGGCTGTTCTCGACGAGCGTCTGCTCATGGGTCAAGCCGGGTTCGTTTCGGTCGTGGTTGGTGTCGACCTCAAAGCTGGCGTCATCACCTTTGGCCCCTTCGTGGAGTCCCGCGGTTGGGCCAGCCAAGACGAACGATTCGACCTCGAATCCGGGGGCGCTACCGAAGCCCGCGAAGCCATCGAGAACGTACTTCGAGACTCGGGCGACGTCCGAGACGTGGAACGCGCCGCTCGACGCTCAGTGGGCAAGTACGTGGCCGCAGTGACCCGCCGACGCCCGGTCATCGTCCCCGTCGTTCGTGCCGTTCCTCAGCCCTGAGGGGCTTCGTCACTAACCGAGTTGCTCGGCCAGGGCCTCACAACGTCGCAAGCCAACGCCAACTGGTCGCGCGGATGGCGCGAGCTTCCACGCTTTGGGCGCGAAATGCGGGGTTTGTGTTCTTCAAGTGAACTAGTGTTGCCAATACTGTGGCTACAAAATCGAAACGCTCTACTCGGTCGCGCTCAACAAAGCGCACCTCCACAGCTCGTGGACGCCCACCAGCACGCAAATCCAGCACCAAGCGGAGCCCGGCGGCGAAGAAGAAGACGACGGCCAAAAAGAAGTCGACGGCCCGGGCGAAATCAACAGCCCGTACCAAAGCGCAGGTGCGCCCCAGTTTCGGCGACACGGTCTATGAAGGTCTTGAGGGTCGAGGGCCTGACCTGATCGGGCTGTTTCTGCTGACCTTCGCATTTCTTGGGCTGCTCGGGATCTTCACCGAGACCGCCGGCGCCCTCGGGGTTGCTTTCGATCGCGGTTTCGGTTGGACCGTCGGCGTGTTCCGATACCTGGCACCGTTCGTTATCGCCGCAGCAGGAGTCGCAATCATTCGCCGCGGTGATCAACCGCACGCGCTGCCCGCACACATCGTCGTCGGCGGACTCGGCGCAGCAGTAGCCACCACCGGCCTCGTGCACCTCGCGGGCGACAGCCCGTCGTGGGGGAGCGGCGTCGAAGCCTTTAGCGGAGCCGGTGGCGTCATGGGATGGCTCGTCGGCGCACCGCTTCTGACCTTCGCCAGCTTCTGGGGCGCACTCATCATCTTGTTGGTGATCGGCCTCGGTGGCCTGATCGTCATGACCGGAACCTCGCTCCAAGGCGTCGTCAATGGAGTCATGCGAGGCGCCCGGCCACTCGCGGGTGCAGCCGCGAGCGGCACCCGTTCGCTCTTTGTCATCGACCGCGGTGAGTACTACGACGACGAGGACATCCTCGACCTTCGTGAAGACCCACAGGTCATCGTTGGCGGCCAGCCCGCCGACGGCTTCATCGACGAGAACGGCGAAGCGCTCGACGCCACCATCGAAATCCCCGTACCGCCGCTAGACCCCGAACCTGGACTTGAGCCGGAGGCTGAACCCGAAGCACCGGCGGCCATCTTCGACCAAGACAGCGCCCCAAGCGATGGTCCGAAGCCGACCGTCGTTGTGCCCACTCCGGCAACGGCACAACAGCAGCTCGAGACCGAACTTGCCGTCACCACCCAAGGAGATCGCACGTGGGTGCTCCCTCCGTTGTCGCTCTTGCAGCGTTCAGGTGCCCAAAGCGTCGATCAAGATGCGGTCATCGCACGAGGTCGAGTTCTTGAACGGGCACTCGCTGAGCACAAGGTCGAGACCCGCCTGATCAACATGGTCGTCGGTCCTACCGTCACCCGCTTCGAACTCGAATTGGGTCTCGGCGTCAAGGTCTCCAAGATCAAGAACCTCACCGATGACATCGCGTACGCCATGGCGTCGCCAGACGTTCGCATCATCGCCCCCATCCCGGGCAAGCAGGCCATCGGGGTAGAGGTTCCTAACGACGACCGCCAGATCGTTGCAGTCGGCGACATCCTCACTTCGCCCGAAGCGGCCAAGGCCAAGGGTGCGATGGACGTTGCGGTCGGGCGAGACATCAACGGCGCCTCGCTGCTGATCGACCTCGCCAAGATGCCGCACACCCTCGTCGCCGGCGCGACCGGTGCTGGCAAGAGCTCGGGCATCAACTCGATCATCACCTCGTTGATGATGCGCAAGACCCCCGACGATGTGCGGATGATCCTCATCGATCCCAAGCGCGTCGAGATGACACAATACGAGCGGATCCCGCATCTCCTCACCCAGCCCGTTACCGACCCCAAGAAGGCGGCAAACGCATTGGCGTGGGCGGTGCGCGAAATGGAGCGTCGCTACGAGCTGCTCGAAGAGTGCCGCTTCCGCGATATCGGCGGCTACAACACCGCGTTCGACAAGGGCAAGGTCAAGGCCAAGAGAGGCGAACTGGGCCCCGATGGCGAACCGCGCCAGTTCAAGCGCCTCCCCTACATCTTGATCGTTGTCGACGAGCTCGCCGACCTGATGATGGTCGCTGCTCGCGACGTCGAAGACTCGATTGTTCGTATCGGCCAAAAGGCCCGTGCTGTCGGCATTCATATGGTGATCGCCACCCAGCGGCCGTCTGTCGACGTGATCACCGGCCTCATCAAGGCAAACGTCCCCGCTCGCATCGGCTACGCCGTGTCGAGCATGCAGGACAGTCGTGTCATCCTCGGAACGCCCGGCGCAGAACGCCTGGTCGGCAAGGGTGACATGTTGTTCCTCGATCCGGCATCGTCCACGCCGATGCGCCTTCAGGGCGCGTGGGTGGAAGAGTCCGAGGTCAAGAAGATCGTCGACCACTGGCGCCAGCAAGGTTACGACGAGATCCAATCCGACGGAGCGCTCACCAGCGGTGCGCCCGCGGCGCCTACAGCAGTTGACCTCGGCGACGCCCCGTCAGCAGGTACGAGCATGCCCGCCATGCCCACCGCTCCCGCGGCCCCAGCGGGCGATTCGATCACCGCGGACCGTCCAGCGACCGACGACGTCGACGAGCTGTTCTGGCAGGCCTGCGACCTGGTCGTGTCCTCCGGGCTGGGCTCAACCTCGATGCTGCAACGCAAGCTACGGGTCGGGTTCTCGCGCGCCGGACGCATCATGGACGAGCTCGAAGAGAAGGGCATGGTTGGCCCAAGCGTTGGCTCGAAGGCACGTGAAGTTCTCGTCAGCCCCGAACAACTCGCACAGTTGCGGGGCGGCGCGTAACCCGCCGCCTACACTCACGCCGTGGAGTTTTTGTCCGAACCGTCGCTAGGAGTAGCGGCCATTCAGGTCTTGATCGGCCTCTTCCTTCTAAGTAAGGCCGCTGACCTCTTCGTCGACGGGGCTGCGGCCGTCGCTACAGCCGCCAAGCTCTCACCTGTTGTTGTTGGCGCTGTCGTTGTTGGTTTCGGTACAAGTGCCCCAGAGCTACTCGTGTCAGGCCTCGCAGCAAGCGGTGGCGACGTCGATGTGGGGCTTGGGAACATCGTGGGTTCCAATGTCGCCAACGTGTCACTGGTCCTCGGCTTCGCCGCGCTGGTAACGCCCATCTTGGTGACTCGAGCCGTGCTTGTCCGAGAGGCCCCGGTCAGCGTTGCTTCGGTGGCGCTCTTCGCCTTCTTCACCATCGGTGGATTCGCCGTGTGGGAAGGCATCGTGATGCTGCTCGTCCTGGTAGGCGTGCTGGCGTGGATCGTCTTTGGAGGAAACGAAGATTCCGTTGAGGAGCTCGAGGTCGACGATGAACGGAGCATGGGCCAAAGCATGGGCTTTACGCTCTCTGGTCTGGTCGGCACGGTACTCGGCGCCCAACTCATGGTGTGGGGTGCGGTTGCGATTGCAGAATCGCTTGGCCTGAGCGGTGGTTTCGTCGGGTTCACGCTGATTGCGCTCGGTACATCGCTTCCTGAGTTGGTCACGGCGTTCGCCGCCGCACGTAAGGGCGAAACAGAACTCATCTTGGGGAACCTGCTCGGTTCCAACATGTTCAACAGCCTCGCTGTTGGTGGAGCGGTCGCCATTCTTGGCGCAGGCGAGTTCACCGACAGAATCCCGGCCACGTGGGGGGTCACAGCGATGGTGATTATCGCAGCCATGACGTGGGTCTTCATGGTGACTCGCCGCAAGATCACACGCGTTGAATCTGCGATCTTGCTCAGCGCATATGTGTTCGCCATTTTGCTGATCGACGAAGATCTCGGCATAGGCGACGCCATCCGATCGGCTATTGAGAGCATTGCCTAGGTAACCTTGGCAAGTGGCAAAAAGGTTCTGGGTCGAGACTCTCGGCTGCCCAAAGAACGAGGTTGACTCCGACAAGCTGGTCGGGACCCTCCTTGCCGACGGCATGGAGAAGGCTGAGGACCCATCCGAGGCCAGCCTGGTAGTGGTCAATACCTGTGCGTTCATCGAACAAGCACGCCAAGAATCGATCGACACCGTCCTTGCCCTCCGCGACGAAGCGGCCGACGCCAAGGTCGTTGTTACCGGCTGCATGGCCGAGCGGTACGGCGACGAACTCGCCGACGCTCTGCCCGAGGTCGACACGGTCGCCGGCTTTGGCGTACCGGTCACCCTCGGGAAGAAGCCGTCCAGCGCCGAAGCCCTCCCAACCTTCGACTTACTCAACCTCCCGAGGCCTGCATCGGCTCGCCCGTGGGCCTACGTGAAGATTGCCGAGGGGTGCGACCGAGCCTGCGGGTTCTGCGCCATTCCCACCTTCCGAGGCCCGCAACGGTCCCGCTCGCACGAGGCGATCCTCGCCGAGGTCGAACAACTCGACGTCAAAGAGGTCGTGCTGGTTGCCCAAGACCTCGCCGCGTTCGGACGAGATCAAGGCAAGGGTGAGCGAACGATCGTGCCGCTTATCGGCGAGGTCGCCGAACGGGTCGATCGGGTCCGGTTGCTCTACCTCTACCCGAGCGACCTGACCGAAGAGCTGATCTCGACGATGCTGGGCGTGAACATGCCCTACTTCGACCTCTCGCTCCAACACGTCAGTCCGCCCCTGATGCGCCGCATGCGTCGGTGGGGCGACGGTGAACGCTTCCTTGAGCGGATCGCCGCCATTCGCTCCCAGGCACCCGAAGCGGCCTTTCGATCGAACTTCATCGTGGGCTACCCCGGCGAGACCGAAGAGGATCACGACGCCTTGCTCGACTTTGTCGAAGCCGCGGACCTCGACTGGTGTGGATTCTTCTCCTACTCACCCGAAGAAGGCACCTATGCCGCCACGTTGGATGGCGCAGTGCCCGAAGGCTTGGTCACGGAACGGTTGCGAGAACTCAGCGAACTACAAGACCGCACAACCGCTCGACGTCGCGACGAGTTGATCGACCAGACCGTCAACGTGTTGGTCGATGAACCTGGCGTCGGGCGCACCTTCCGCGAGGCACCCGAGATCGACGGAATCGTCACCGTGCCCGAAGAGCTCGCCGTTGGCGAATTCCACGACGTAGTAATCGCGTCGGCTCTCGGTCCTGACCTCGTTGCCGAGGGGGTCGACCAGTGACCGACACCTCCGCCGGAGCGATGCACCACGTTGGACACTTCCTAACGAACCCGGCCAACCTCATCACCACCGCCCGAATCGTCGCCAGCCCGATCGCCTTCTTCCTCATCTTGGCCAACGAAGAGACCGGTGGCGCATCGTGGATTGGGTTCGCACTCGGTTGGATCTTCGCCGCTACTGACCTGCTCGACGGTTGGCTGGCCCGCAAGTTCGACCTCATTAGCCGGTCGGGGGCCTTTCTCGATCCGCTCGCAGACAAGATCGTCGTATTGGGCGCAATGTTTTGTCTGGTCGCCGTAGATAGGTACGGCTGGATACCCGTAACGCTGATTACCGTTCGCGAAGTAGTCATCACGGTCTTCCGGAGCTATTGGGTCAAGCAAGACCGAGTCGTACCAGCACGAAAGCTCGGGAAGTGGAAGTCGATCTTCCAAGGGGTTGCCTTGCAGGCGGCCTTGTTCCCGCCTCTCCTGGAGGCCGAGTTCATCGTCCAGGCGCTCTTGTGGTTCGGTGTGGCATTCACGCTGTACTCCGGGCTTCGGTACTTGATGGACGGCGCTGCGGCGACCAGGGCCAGCGGCAACATCGATGAGAAGGCGAACGACTAGATATGCATTGTGAAGTGGTGGCGGTGGGATCCGAGCTGCTCTTGGGCCAGATCGACGACACCAACTCGTCATGGATCGGCCAAGAGATCGCAGCGGTGGGAATCGACTCGTTCTTTCAAACCAAGGTGGGCGACAATCTCGACCGCATGGTGGCGGTGATCACCCAGGCGCTCCAGCGCAGCGATGCGGTCATCACCACCGGCGGACTCGGCCCCACCCAAGACGACATCACGCGGGAAGCCGTGGCCGCTGTCATGGGTGTCGAGCTCTACACCGACGAAGCGTTGGTCGAACAGATCGAAAACCTGTGGGGATCGCGCGGTCGAGAGATGCCCGCAAACAACCGGCTACAAGCCCGACTCCCCGAAGGTGCCTCGCCGATTCCTGTACAGCCCGGCACCGCGCCTGGCATCGTGGCCGAATTTGAGTTCGATGGGTCGCCAAAGGTCATCTACTGCGTGCCAGGAGTTCCCTGGGAGATGCGCGAGATGATGCATGGGTTCATCATCGATGATCTCGTCGAACGTGCAGGCGTGTCGGCGATCATTCGATCTCGAACTCTTCGTACCTGGGGCACGTCGGAATCTGGGCTCGCCGAGCAGCTCGCCGATGAGATAGACCGACTCGATCAGGCCGGAACCTCGGAGGGCGGGGTCACGCTCGCGTTCCTCGCTAGCGGCATGGAGGGCTTGAAGGTACGGATCACCGCCAAGGGGCCCGATGAAGCCGCAGTGCAGGCGCTGCTCGACGATGAGGAGCAACGGGTACGAGAGATCATCGGTCCGATCGTGTTCGGCATCGACGACCAAACCATGGAGTCGGTCGTGCTCGATCTATGCGCTGAGCAAGGACTCACCCTCGGCACCGCAGAATCACTCACCGGTGGATTGATCGCGCAACGCCTCACGTCTACACCAGGATCGAGCCGAGCGTTTCGTGGCGGTGTCATTACCTACGCCACCGAGGTGAAGTCATCGGTGCTCGGAGTGGAGAACGGACCATCGGTTTCCGAGGAAATGGTCGAAGCCATGGCCCTCGGTGTCTGTGATCGGCTGGGCGCCGATGTCTCGGTGGCTACCACCGGGGTCGCCGGGCCCGACTCCTGGGAAGGAATCCCACCGGGAACCGTGTGGATCGCAACGTGCGTGGACGGCGTCGTCGAGTCGCACCTTCTGAACTACAACACCGACCGTGTTCGGATCCAGAACTACACCACGATCACGGTGCTCAACGCCCTACGCAAACGCCTCGTGGCTCGAACGAGCTAGTCGTTCGTACCCTTCGAAGTAGAGGTGCCCGCTAGGCGGCGGACGCGAGTGGCATGACCAACGGAGCGGCGAAGGCATAGAACCACGACGGGTCGACGTCGGCTTCGGCGAGCGTGTCCCACGGATGTGGGCTTTGACGACCCCATACGCCAGCCTCGATCGCTTGCTGCGCTCCATGTTGCATACGGCGAACGTCGGCGGCGGTCAGCGGTTCCAAGCACACACCGCCTTCGCGAGCCAACGATAGGACGGTCGCTTCGAGGTGATTGCTAGGCACGCTCATCCCTGGGTTGAGCAAGCGCATCTCAAGATCTGCTGGCACCCATGGATCCAAGACGCTCAGTGACTCCTTGAGTTTCCACGGGACCTCAAATGGGTCACCGACCGGATTCAGCGTCGCTAAGAGCACCGAAGCAGCCGAAGCTACATCGGTACCGAAGCTATTCGCATCATCGAATTCGAGGAGCGCGTCAACCGAAGCTCCAACGAAGCGCATTGTCGAGGCCATGAATAAAAGTTCGGTAATCCGCGGACGACTCTGTAACCCAAGATTGGGGGATGTGAATTAGGCGTCTTCCGAAGACTCGCCGGATTCGTCAGAACCGCTCGGCTTTAGATTCAGAGATGCCGAGTTCATGCAGTAGCGGAGGCCGCCAGAGTCACGTGGGCCGTCAGGGAAGACATGGCCAAGATGTGCACCACACGAAGCGCAAACCGTTTCGGTTCGAGGGATCCCGAGCTTCAGATCTCGCTTCTCGCCGACCGCACTCTCCGCTACCGGGACGCTAAACGACGGCCAGCCGGTTCCCGAGTCGAACTTGGAATCGCTGTCGAACAGCGGATCGTCGCACACGACGCAGTGGTACGTGCCTTCGGTCTTGGTGTCGTGGTACTCGCCGGTGAAGGCTCGTTCGGTGCCCGCCTTTTGGGTCACGTAGAACTGCTCGTCGGTCAAACGTTCCTTGAGCTCGTCCTTGTCAAAGGACTTTTCGTACTCGACTTCTTCGCCGCCATTGGCCAGCTTGTTTATCTGATCACGGATACCCATGGTTGCAACGTAGCGCACCGCTAGATTGCTCGTGTCCATTCGTGAGCTTATTTAGCGGATGTTCTTGCACCAGCTTTGAGGGAGATTGCAAAAATGACCACCGCACGAGGCCACCGTTGGATCGACGTAGAAACCGACACGGTGCTCGATAGCTGGTACCCGATCGATGCCGATCCGGTTCGTGGTTGTGCAGCTGAAGCTGCAGGGATCATCCGGGGAGAGGCCTTCGAGATCACCATTGATCACGATGCGGCTCCCGCTGATGTCTCCGACGGTTATCTGCGTTTGCATCTGCTCAGCCGTCGTGAAGTGGCCCCTCATGGGCTCAACTTGGATGGCATCTTCGGTGTGCTCACCAACGTGGCTTGGACGACCGAGGGCCCAGTCCTTCCCAACAAGGTCGACGCATTGCGTGCCGCTGTAGGAGCCGAAGGACGATCGGTCGGAGTGAACGGCCTCGACAAGTTCCCTCGCATGGTTGACTACGTCGTGCCCACCGGGGTTCGTATCGCGAACGCCAACCGAGTTCGTCTCGGGGCCCACTTGGCGGAGGGAACCACCGTGATGCACGAGGGGTTCGTCAACTTCAATGCCGGCACCCTTGGATCGTCGATGGTAGAAGGGCGAATCTCTGCTGGGGTCCTAGTCGGAAACGGTAGCGACCTCGGTGGTGGTGCTTCGATCATGGGCACGCTCTCGGGCGGTGGCCAAGAGATCATCTCCATCGGCGAGGGATGTTTGCTCGGAGCGAACGCCGGAATCGGCATATCGCTGGGCAACAACTGCATCGTCGAAGCGGGTCTGTACCTCACCGCAGGAACGAAGGTAACGCTGCCCGATGGGGAGGTCCGAGCGGGCCGAGAGCTTTCCGGCGTGAACGATCTACTGTTCCGTCGAAACAGCATCACAGGCGCGGTCGAAGCCGTCGCCAACGGCGCCCAATGGTCGGGCCTTAACGAAGCTCTCCACGCGAACTAACCGCGGAACGTCGCTCTAGCGCAGCGATTGGCCGTTATCGAAATCGAAGAAATGGAATCGAGCCGCGTCGATCACGAGGTCGATGTCGTCGCCGATGTGCACTCGCGAACGAGGGCTAACTCGCGCGACGAAGGTGGCGGTATCTTCATCGGTCGACAAACCCTTCTCGGCCTCGTCGTCGATCGCGTCGGCTACCACATAGGGTTCGGCGTCCAGGCCGAAGTGGACGATGATCTCCGAGCCCAGCGATTCGACGAGGCGAGCTGAGGTGCTGAATGTCCGCTCGGCTGGAGGATCATCCAGCAGCGCGGCATCGTCCATGTCCTCAGGGCGAAGACCAACAACGACCTTCTTTCCGAGGTAGTCGGCCAATGTGGAGTCGGTGACGGCGGGAATGTCGACCGTTACCGAACCGATGGTCACCGTGGGGGCATCGGCAGTGCCACCGAGTTTGCCTTCCATCAGGTTCATCGCCGGCGAGCCAATGAACCCGGCGACGAAGACATTGTCAGGATTGTCGTAGAGCTCTTGCGGTGCATCGACCTGCATGAGGTAGCCACGATTGAGCACCGCGACCCGGTCACCCATGGTCATGGCCTCGACTTGATCGTGCGTTACGTAGAGCGTGGTCACGCCGAGCGAACGTTGCAGCGAAGCGATTTCCGCGCGCATGGCTACACGTAGCTTGGCGTCGAGGTTCGATAGCGGCTCGTCCATGAGGAAGGCCTTGGGCTGACGCACAATCGCCCGACCCATCGCGACGCGCTGACGCTGGCCGCCAGAGAGTTGGCCAGGCTTGCGGTTGAGTTGCTCGGTGAGGTCGAGGACTTCGGCGGCTTTCGTTACGCGGTCGCGGATCTCCGCCTTTGGAAGCTTGGCCAGCTTCAGAGCGAAGCCAATGTTGTCTGCCACGCTCATGTGTGGGTAGAGCGCGTAGTTCTGAAACACCATCGCGATGTCGCGGTCTTTGGGCTCTACATCGTTCACGACACGGTCATCGATCGATAGCGTGCCAGAGGAGATCTCCTCCAGACCTGCCACCATCCGCAGTGCGGTGGACTTGCCGCAACCCGATGGCCCCACCAGGACGAGGAACTCGCCGTCCTCGATGTCGAGCGAGAGGTCGTGGGTGGCTTGGAACCCGTTGGGATAGATCTTGTTGATGTTCTCGAGCGTTACTTTGGCCATGATCGGCCACCCCCTGGTAATCAGCTTCGCCGACG
The DNA here is from genome assembly GCA_964612655.1 of uncultured Acidimicrobiales bacterium. Classification (GTDB taxonomy): domain Bacteria; phylum Actinomycetota; class Acidimicrobiia; order Acidimicrobiales; family SHLQ01; genus SHLQ01. The sequence goes on from CAZTDG010000041.1 coordinate 15,167, forward strand.
AGTTCGATCTCCGATGCAAGGACGAGCTGCAAACGTTTACATCCAGTCGGATCGTATGTCAGCTTTGAAGTCCAGATCCAATTGGTATGTGTTCACTGGATTCGTTCAGAGCGTTCGGGTGGTGTCCGAAAGCGGTACGTCTGACTTCTCCTCGGGGAACGTTCCAAAAGCGACATCGCCGAAGGTATTCGTTACCCCCATCCAGTACTGCTCGTTGCGGTAGTGGTGCAGGCGGTGATGGCGGGCTCGGTTCGCGAAATAACGGGTCTTGGGTCGGTAGTTGGTGTGGACCAGCAGATGGATCCATTCGTAGTAGGCCAACAGCACATAGGACGTGGTGAGCGCCGTTAGGTACGTGGCGAATAGTGGCGCACCCACGAGCCATGCGAACAGCAATGGCCACGTGGCATGCCACAGCGTCAGCACCACCATGTACCCGATCGCATCGGGACCCGTGAGTAGTAGGTAGCCCACGCTTTCGGGGTCAGCGTGATGCTGGCGATGACTCACTCCGGAACGGATCTTGCGCATCCGCCGCGAGTCCGCTGGGGCGTGGAGCCAATAAACATGGATGACCCACTCGACAAATCCGACTGCCAGCACACTCAGGGCGATCGCCCCGACATCGGACCATCCGAAGCCTCCGACGAGTACGCGAAGCGCCGTCGCGATGGCGACCCCGGCAAAGATGGCGCGGGGCGCTTCTTCGCGAACGAAGGTCCCAAAGCTGTCGCCGATCGTTCGTAGATCGGTAGCGCGGGCCGTGGACCGGCCGGGGTAGTCAAGTGCGCTCATGGATTTGGAACCAACCGCCTTACCTGCACAATTCCGTGCCGCCAGAAGATCTGTCCCCCAAAACTTACGCCATAGGTACGAAAAGGTCGACAGATCTTCGAGCGTGGCCCTGGGTAAACGGGCTGATCTATTTGCTGAAATTCCGGGCACGCCTTGCGTTGATGCGCGGGTGGCTGACAACGTGGCGCAGTGAGCAATGCAAACGCTTTCATCGAATTCCCCGACGCCTTCACGTGGGGTGCAGCGACGTCGTCCTATCAGATCGAGGGTTCACCGAATCTCGATGGCAAGGGCGAGAGCATTTGGGACGCGTTCTGCAAAAAGCCGGGGCGGATCAAGGATGGAACCTCGGGCGATGTGGCCTGTGATCACGTTCGTCTGTACGCCGAAGACGTAGCGCTGATGGCTGAGCTCGGGCTCAAGGCCTACCGCTTTTCCATCGCGTGGACCCGCGTGCACCCGAACGGCGGGGGAGCGGTCAACCAAAAAGGTCTCGACTTCTACGATCGACTCGTCGACGCGCTTCTGGCGGTCGGAATCGAACCGCTGCCGACGCTCTACCACTGGGACCTTCCCCAAGCGCTCGAGGACAAGGGCGGCTGGCAGAACCGGGACACCGCCAAGTACTTCGGTGGCTACACCGAGTCCGTCCTGAATCGTCTTGGCGACCGGGTCAAGACGTGGACCACGCTCAACGAACCGTTCGTATCGGCTAACCATGGATACGTCACCGGCGAGCACGCTCCCGGCATCACCAGTCGGGCGGCTGGCTTTTCCGCGGCCCACCACCTCTTGCTCGCACACGGCTTTGCCGCCGAGCGAGTGCGGGGAATGGCACCTGACGCACGCCTCACCATCGTGTTGAACTTCACCCCGACCGAGCCTGCGAATCACGACGAGGCCAGCGTGGCTGCAACCGCGCGCCTCGACGACCTCGACAACCGCTGGTACATCGATCCCATCTCCGGAAACGGGTATCCCGAGGAGACCGCCGAGTACTACGACTGGCAAGGCGAAGAGGTCCTAGACGGCGATATGGACCTCATTGCGGCCCCGGTCGACCTACTCGGCGTCAACTACTACACCCGCCAATTCGTCAATGCCAAAGGTTCAGTGTCGGCACCCGACACGAGTCCACAAAACACGATGGGCTGGGAACTGCACCCACCGACCCTCGGCAAGTTGCTTCGGTGGATCCATGAGGACTACGACTTCGCGTCCATCCTCATCACCGAAAACGGCGCGCCGATGCCCGACACGATTCGGGAAAACAACCAGGTGATCGACGACGACCGCCTGAACTTCATCCGCGACCACCTGACCGAAGTCCACAGTGCGATCGCCGATGGCGTTCCCGTCGAGGGATAT
>CAZTDG010000042.1:0-1436 GCA_964612655.1 uncultured Acidimicrobiales bacterium
CATTGGGGCGTTGGTGGTGAACACGATGCTGGTTCGCCGGGGACCGAAACGGGCAAAGGCCGTGAATAGCGCGGCGTCGCCTATGAGTAGTCCAACTACCGCTGACCCAAGCAGCAACAACAACGATGTCGAATCGAGAGGGAGGCTGCCCCAGTCCCCAAATATCGAAGCGACGATGAACAGCAGGATCGACGCCACGATCATTCGAAGTCGGGTAAACCTCGGCCCTCCGAGTTCCCTGCTCGGCGACGCCGCAATCAACCCGCTAACAGACCAGCAAAACGCTGCTGCCAGCGCAGCGACTTGGAAGGGCAGCGCCGACATCACGTAACGCTATCGACGGTTTAGGTTTTCGCTGTCGACTTAGGCGGCGACTGCGGTCTCCTCGTCGGCGCGTGCGCCATCGGTCATCTTGGCATGGAGCTCTTTGACCGTCGTGCTGCCGGTGGTGCAGTGCATCCACGGAAACAGGCCATGGAGACCACAGCAGATGGCGGCCTTGAAGAGTTGACGTGAGAAGCCCGTCGCTACGGCCATGTGCTCGAAGTAGGTCTCGTCGACCGAGCTCGGATGCTCTGTGAATTTCCCCCGGATATCCATACTCAAAACATACGCCTCAGCTTGAGGAACATGGCATGCAAATATTCGCGCAACGATCCCATATGTGAGCACAGTCGTTCTATTCAATCTCTTTTGAATGCGGTATTGTGCTCCATATGGATGACATCGACCGACATATCGTGCAAGTACTTCAGGCTGACGCCACCTTGTCGGTGCGAGAAATCGCCGATGTCGTTGGGCTCACGCCAACACCATGCTGGCGACGCTTGCAGAACCTCGAGGCAGACAACGTGATCAAGGCAAGGGTTGCGCTCATCAACCCCGAGGCCATCAACCTCAAACTGACCGCGATCGTCGCGATCAAGACCAACGAACACAACGCCGAGTGGACCACGAAGTTCCACAACACCATCGGCCACTACGACGAGGTGGTCGAGGTCTACCGAACCAGCGGCGAGACCGACTACCTACTAAAGGTCGTCGTTCCCGACATGGTCGCATTCGACGAGTTCTACCTACGTCTCGTGGAGCAAATCGACCTGTACGACGTACGTTCAACCTTCGTCATGGAGCAAATGAAACACACCACCGCACTCCCCCTGCACTACGCGTAATTCTCGCTGGGACTCCCACCCAGATACGCGTCCACACTCGTGTGCTTCACAAGTGCGAGTTGTGAGCCCCTGGGCGAGCAACTCGGTTAGAGAGGCGAAGCCGAACGGCGCCCGCTAGGGCGATGTTGTGAGCGAAGCGAACAACCGAATGATTGCACGGCCGACGTTTTCGAAGGCGGAGCCGAGAAAACTCGGTTAGTGAGGAAGCCCGCTAGGGCGATGTTGTGAGCGAAGCGAACAACCGAATGATTGCACGGCCGA
>CAZTDG010000042.1:1536-5282 GCA_964612655.1 uncultured Acidimicrobiales bacterium
GCCCGCTAGGGCGATGTTGTGAGCGAAGCGAACAACCGAATGATTGCACGGCCGACGTTTTCGAAGGCGGAGCCGAGAAAACTCGGTTAGTGAGGAAGCCCGCTAGGGCTGACGAACGGCGTGGGCTAGCGCTGCGCCAACGATGCCGGCACGGTTGAGCATCTCCGCGGGCACGATCTTGGCTCGCACCTTGTCGAGATGCTCCTCGAACTCTTTAAAGTCCTTGGAGATGCCGCCGCCCAGTATGAAGAGCTCAGGCCAGAACAGTTTCTCTAGCTCCCGCAAGACGTCCTCGAGTCGGCCGCCCCACTTCTTGTAGGACAGGTCCTTCTCGTCTTTGATCCGCGAAGATGCCCGCTCCTCGGCGATCTTGCCGTCCATGTCCATGTGCCCGAACTCGGTGTTTCGTAGCAGCTTGCCGTCGGTAAAGATCGCCGAGCCGATTCCGGTACCGAGCGTCAGCAGGATCACGGTGCCCGAAACACCCTTGCCAGCTCCGAATGTCACCTCGGCCAAACCGGCAGCATCGGCGTCGTTAATCATGACGACGTCGCAGCCCGCAACCTCGGTGAACGCCTTGTCGCCGTCGACGTCGACCCACGATTTATCGAGGTTGGCGGCGGTGCGAACGACACCGCTCTGAATCACGCCGGGGAAGCCGACCCCGACAGGGCCTTTCCAGTCGAAGTGCGCCGTTAGCTGGCCCACTACGTCGGCCATTGCTTCAGGGTTAGCGGGCTTGGGAGTATCGATTCGGTGCTTGTCCGAAACGACCTCGCCCGTCGTTATGTCGACCTCAGCGGCCTTCATGCCTGAACCGCCGATATCGATTCCTAGTACACGCGTCACGGGTTACCTTTCGAGTCTCGAGAGGTAACCCTAGCGAACCAGACGCCTAGCCTGCGTGGTCTTCGGGATGTGCGTGAGCGGGCTCCCCATCAGGAACCTCGATCTGCGTGGGAACCGACGCTGCACTTGCCTGTAGCGCCGGTTGGCCGTCGACGCCAGCGTCAGCGGTTTCGCCGCCCGTCTTACCCGACATGCGATCGCGCAATGGGCTCATGATGTCGACGCCAGTGGCGGTCTCGATCTGCTCGGCGATCGCGATGACCGACGATGGCAACTGCTTGGCGATTCCGGGAAGCGCACTTCCGTCGCCTCCCGAATCGATGACGGTCATCTTCTCGATATCGATGCCGTTGACCGTGCTGACGATCTCGCTAATGAGATCGGGCAACATGTTCAGTACGAAGATGTCATGAGCGTCGTCCCCGGCAGCCTTGTACTGGTTCGTCAGACGCTGGAAGACCTCGACCTGGGCGACGCCTTCCTCAACGATGTGCGCCGCATCACCACGAGCCTTGAGCTGCTTGGCTTCGAGCTCCGCTTGAGCGGGAAGCACGACGTCTGCCTGCAGGCGCCGCTTCTCCAGTTCGATGCGCTCGGCCTCAAGCTCTTGCTCAGCAATGGCCTTAGCCTTCTCACCGGCGACTCGAGCTTCCTCTTCGGATGCTCGGGCAACACCGTCGAGTTCTGCGGTGCGAACACGAAGGGCGTTCTGCTCTTCGACAATGTTCTGCTGCGCCTGAGCCTGAGCGATTTCGGCACGCTGGGACGATCGGGCTTCGGCCTCTTCTGCTTCAGCCTGCTTCTCGGCTTCGGCGACACGGGCCTCCTTCAAGACTTCAGCCGTACGACGACGACCGACCGACTCGAGGTAGCCGACTTCGTCGACCACGTTCTGAATCTTGAGCACGTCAAGTTCGAGGCCGAGCGTCTTGATGTCGTCGTCGGCTTCTTCAATGAGCACCTGGGAGAACTTCAGGCGGTCCTCGTTAACTTCCTCAGGGGTAAGGGTTGCGAGAACACCACGAAGGTTTGCCTCCAGCGTTTCCTTCGCAATTTGTGCGATGGACTGATGCGGCACGTTCAAGAAGCGCTCTACCGAGTTCGACAGAAGCGAGTCTTGACTCGACACCTTGACGTTGGCGATGCCTTGGACATTGAGTGGAATTGCACCCTTCGAGTACGCATTCGTTACCGAGACTTCAAGCGGGATGTTGTTCAGATCCATCCACGACACCTGCTCGAGGAGCGGGATGCGCAAGGTTCGTCCACCCTTGACTGTTCGGTAGCCGAGCTTGCGGCCGTCGCTGTTTACCTTGTTACTCCTACCACCGGAGATAATCGCAACGCGGTTTGGCGGACAGATGATGATCAGGCTCTTCACTACGAAGATCGCCGTAAGGACCGCCAACACGAGAGCCACCGCAATAATTATCGGCAACATATATTTCCCTTTCTGGCCGAAGCCAATTTCCTCAAAGGCCGCTGATGCGACCCGAGATTTCTAAGATTTGTGTGGACTGGAGGCTGGCTATGTTCACTCGAGCTCCAGTTCCGGATCGACAGCGATCACGCTGGCGATGCCGGCGTTCATCTCGACGATTACGACCTTGTCTCCGCGGACGAATTCGTCCGCGTCGCCGCCGACTGTGCCAGCGGTAATTTGCAAGCGTTCAGAACCGGTGTCGATCCACACCCGCCCACGCTTGCCGCCTTCGATTGGAATGCTCACAGTGGCTACCCGCCCCTCAAGCTCGCGATCCGATAGTGAACTATCGACCGCAGTGTTGCGAAGTACACCGAAAAGTGCGGCGTTAAAGCCAGCAGCGAATACGCCTAGAGCGACTGCGGTGATGAGCCCAGCGATCAAACCAACCCCAACCCACGTGCTCACCGCACCAACACCGCCGAAGAACGCGAGGAACATGGTGTAGCTGCTGACCGGAATTCGCCGAAGAAGCCCGGTGAAATCACCGACACCGCTTACGTCGACGTCGCCACCAGCGTCTAGGTCGAAACCGCCGTCGATATCTGCGTCGAAGCCGCCCGCATCGACCTCGGCATCTCCCCCACCAAGCGCGAACAGGGCCGTCAACGGGATTCCAATGATTGCACAAAAGATATAAACCGTTAACAACATGCCTTTATTTTAAGGCCTTTCCAGATTGGTGTCAAGCGATTTGTCTAGTCATGCAGAAAACCGCCGTTATCGGTACCGTAGCGTTCATGAAACCGCTGATCGGAATCACGGGCCGCCAATTCCCCTACGGAGACGTCCAGGGCGCTCCCGAGGTTCTTGGCGATGCGCTAGTCGATGCTGTATTGGTCGACTACGTCGACGCTGTTCTTTACAGCGGTGGAATACCCGTACATATTCCTATGCAGGTAAGAGCTGAAGAAATCATCGGCCGCCTGGATGGCTTGGTCCTCTCTGGCGGCGCCGATATCGACCCCGCAAACTACGGCAGCGACCCCGATCCTGATCTCGGCCCGGTCGAAACCGAGCGCGACACGTTCGAACTCGAATTGACCCGGCTCGCAATCTCGACCGAGATGCCCACGCTCGGCATCTGCCGCGGCAATCAGATGCTCAACGTCGCTGCGGGCGGCACCTTGCACCAGCACCTGCCCGAGCACGCCCGATTCGATAGCCCGGCAGGTGTGGAGGTGCACTCGGTCAGTTTCGACGCAGACTCCACGGTCGCAGCCACCTACGGGGCGACGCTCGAAGTCAACAGCTTCCACCATCAAACCATCGACCAGCTGGGCGAAGGTATCCGTGTCGTAGGGCGCGACGGTGACGGCAGCATCGAGGCCATCGAGTTCGATAACAAGCCAATCGTCGGCATCCAATGGCATCCCGAAATGTTCCGCCGCCAAGACCCAATCTTCGACTGGCT
>CAZTDG010000042.1:5382-16981 GCA_964612655.1 uncultured Acidimicrobiales bacterium
GCATCCAATGGCATCCCGAAATGTTCCGCCGCCAAGACCCAATCTTCGACTGGCTTGTGGAGACGGCGAGCTAGCTTCAAGCTCAAGCCATGTGGAGCCGTCTCCACTCGCTGACTGCCTTCCCGGGCTTCGCCCTCCAGGGCTCGGATCCGGGCGGCAGACCGCCCTCGACCTCGCGCCTGCTGCGTAAACGGCGTCCGCTCGCACCGGCTCCGCAGCTGCGATCTACCTCGCTTGAATAGCACCAAACAAGGAGTTAGACCCCATTAGCCATAGCCGACGCATGGCGGCGCCGGGTTTAGCTCAATGATTCGCCAGGAACAGGCAGTATTTTCCGCGAAGCCAATTCGCCGCAGGAGCGAAGCGACGAGGACTATCCGCGAAGCGGCCCCCGGAGGGAAGATAGCGAATTCTCTGCAGCCCGAAGGAGCAAAATCGCGACGGAGTCGCTGCCCCGCAGGGATCAGAGAATCTGCGAGAGGAACAGCTTGGTGCGGTCTTCTGTGGGGTTGGTGAAGAAGTGCTCGGGGGTACCGACTTCGACGATGTCGCCGGACTCCATGAAGACGATGCGGTCCGCTACTTCTCGGGCGAAGCCCATCTCGTGAGTAACACAGACCATGGTCATGCCGTCGCGGGCGAGGTCCTTCATTACGTCGAGCACTTCAGAGATCATTTCGGGGTCGAGCGCTGAGGTGGGCTCGTCGAAGAGCATGATCTTTGGTTCCATCGCCAGCGAGCGCGCAATAGCTACACGTTGTTGCTGACCACCGGAGAGCTGACCGGGGAACTTCTCTGCCTGCTCGGGGATTCCGACTCGTTCGAGCAATGCTCGTGCGGTCTCCTCGGCCTCGGCCTTTGGCTTCTTGCGTACCCAGATCGGGGCCAAGGTGATGTTGTCCAACACGGTCAGGTGTGGGAACAGGTTGAACTGTTGGAACACCATGCCGACTTCGGAGCGGATCTTGTCGATGTTGCGAAGGTCATTGCTCAACTCGATGCCATCGACCACGATGCGGCCTTCTTGGTGTTCTTCGAGTCGGTTGATGCAACGGATGAGCGTGGACTTTCCCGAGCCCGATGGTCCGAGCACGACCATTACTTCGCGGTCTTTGACCGTCAGGTCAACGCCTTGCAAAGCTTGGAAGTCGCCGAACCACTTCTGAACGTTCTCGCACACGATGACGTCCTCGCGCGAAGCAAGCTCGTCGGTCATGCCAGCATCCGCGATGCTCAGGTTGGGGTCTTGGCTCATGATGAAGGTTCCTGGAGTGAATGTTGCAAGATTGCTTGGTGAATGTTTCGGGAGTGCGATGTTGTTTAGCGGTCGCCGACGCCGAGCTTCTTTTCGAGATTCTGCGAACCGCGAGACATGGCGTAGGAGATGACCCAGTAGACGACGCTCACGAAGAGCAGCGCCGGCAGGTTCTGACCGAGGAAGTCAGGCTGGCTTGGGATGCTTGCGTTGGCGATGCGCAGGAAGTCGAAGCCGCCGATGATGAAGATCAGCGACGTTTCCTTGAAGGTCGCAATTGCCTGGCCGACCAGGTTCGGGATCGATACTCGCAGGGCCTGCGGCAGCACGATGAAGGTGGTTCGCTGCACACCGGTCAGACCAAGCGCCGAAGCCGCCTCGAACTGGCCGGAGCGGACCGACTGCAAGCCACCACGGATGTTCTCGGCCATATAGGCGGCGGAGAACAAGGTGTAACCAATGAAGATCGCCCCGAGCTCGGACAAGCTCATGCCTTGGGGCAGGAACAGGTTGACCATGTTCGAGAAGAAGAACAGCACCGTAATTAGCGGAACGCCACGGACGAACTCGATGAATACCGTCGACAGCATTCGAAAGATCGGCAACTTCGATGTACGAGCGAGCGCCATCATCACGCCGATCGGGAAGCTGGCGAGCATCACGTAGTAGGCGATCGACAGCGTCAGCGTGAAACCACCGAGGAACGGTGGTGCCACGTTTTCGAGCGTCGAGGGGGTGTTGATGGCGGTGACGAGCCAATGGAAGATCACCATGAAACCAACCCAGGCTCCAGCAAAGCGGAGTCGGGTCTTGAGCTCACCAACGAAGTTTGGCGCCAAGAGGGCGGCCATTGCGATGAAGAGGAACGACAGGCGTGCCTTCTGCAGCATCGAGGTTCCCTCGACACCGGCAGGTGGCGATGCCCACGGGTACCACTGCCAGTTGATCGTGATGCCGCCCGGAAAGTTGAGGTCACCGAAGGCGGTGACCCAGTTGAACAGGGCGTAGGCCAACAGGACTGCGCCGACGCCCTTGGCCTTCGAAGCCAGCCCCTCTCCGGTGAGGAAGTACAGCAACACCGCGCCACCGATCGCGAAGCCTGCGGCCATTGGGATATCGGTCGAGATGAGGTGTGCCGAATCGAACGCTGGGTCACGAAGAACCAAGAAGATCAGGAAGGCGGGCCCCATGACCCACCACAGGATGGTGATGCCCCGGAGCGGTTGCCAGTTGCGCAAGGCTGAGCCTGCGGCGATGCCACCAGCGAGCAAGCCCATCATGATTGTCCACGGGACCTTGGTGGAGAGTGCGACGGTGCCCGATTCACGAATTACTTCGCCGTCGGCGAACTCGAAGCGGCCGAAGGGCACGAGCCACACGGCCACCACTACGAACACCGCGAAGCCCATGATGAATTGCAGCACCGTGATGGAGCGTTCGTCGTCGGCGGTGAAGCCGCCCGCTTGGATCGCGATACCGCCGATGGCGGCGAGCACGAGCCCGAGAATGAGAGCGAAGATGACTCGACTGTCACCAAGGTCAGGCGACACCAACGCAAAGATCGTGAGCAGCACTCCGGCGCCGAACAGCTTCGAGAGCAGTCCACGAATCTTCATCGTTGCGTTCGGAGCGAAGGCTGCGACGGTGAGGCCACCCATCAGCAGCAACGAGCCCAACGAGAACCAGATTCGTCCGTACTGACTCTGTGGGAAGTTGAACGTGAACAGCGTTCGCATGTTCGTCCACACCGAGCCCCACAGACGCTCTTCGCTAAAAATCAGACCAGAGAGCCAGCGCAAGACGACGAGCCCAAAGATCGCAAAGATGATCGTCGTGATGGTGTTTCCAGCGCTGCTGAAGAGGTTCTTCTTCATCCAGTCGCCGGGACCATCAGCTTTCCTTGCGGGCGACGGTGGCAACTGGCCGCCCGCGATGATGCCTTCGAGATGGTCCGGGTCGGTAGCCGTCCCTATCGAGAAATCTCCTCCTCCAGACATGTCAGCGCTCCACGATCTTGAGTCGGTTGTTGATTTGGTTAACGACGAAGCTGATCGTGAGCGAAAGGCTCAAGAAGAACGCCATCCAGATAACGAACACGGCGAGCGCCTGTCCGTTCTTGTTGAAGATCGACTGGCCCACCTGCACGACGTCGGAAAGCCCAACGGCGATCGCAAGCGACGTGTTCTTGGTGATGTTCAAGTACTGATTGCCCAGTGGCGGCATCACGATGCGGAAGGCCTGAGGCAAGATGACCTTGCGAAGTGACTGAATTCGGTTGAGTCCGAGTGCCGATGCGGCTTCGGTCTGGCCCTTGGCCACCGCGAGAATTCCGCCTCGCACGATCTCAGCGATGAAGCTGGCGGTGTAGAGCACCAAGCCGACGAGCAGCGACGCACGGAACACGGTGAGGTTCCAACCGGTCGGGCCGTAGTTGGCGAAGTTTCCTTCGGTGATGGTCGGCAACTGGCCATCGAGTGGGCGACTGCCACGCTCGCCACCGAACTTGTCGCCGAGCCAGCCCCAGAAGTCACTACCAGAGTTGATGACCCAGCTGGACAACCCCGGCCACACGACCCAGACCACGAAGCTGAACAACCCTGCGCCGATCAGAGCGAAGATCATGCGGAAGTAGTCATCGTCGGTCAGCTTGGCGAGGCCCGCTGGAGTTCGTCGGGAGTTCAAGAAGCGGACGATGAACGAGATTGCGAGGGCGAAGGCAACAGCGCTCAAGATCAGTTGCATTACGGGCTGCGGGATGTTCGCCCAGGCCTCTTCGGGAGCACCGAAGACGCTGCCGAGAAAGCCCATCACCGGGTTAACGAACCAACCAATGACTGCGAACGCCGCAATGATTGCCAACGTTGCGGTGCCCGCGTTGTTGCGGCCGCCGTTCTTGGCTTGGAAGTCGTTGAAGTACTTGCGGACCGGGATAGCGACCAGCCCGCCGATGGCGATGAAGGCCACCCATTGGTAGAAGCCGTCGGCGTAGAAGACGCGAGGCACGGCCAAGCCGCGCTGTGAAAGGAAGACGAGCCCCTTGACCGACTCGCCGTTGTCGTTCTGTAGCTCTGGAAGGGTGCGGCCGATGATGAAGAGCCACAGCAAGATCTGCACGAGGACAGGAACGTTGCGGATGGTCTCGATGTAGGCCGACGCTGCACGGCTGGCCAGGAAGTTGTTGGACAGGCGGGCCAGGCCGATGAGCACACCGAGAATCGTTGACAACAGAATGCCGATCGCTGCGGTCTGCACCGTGTTGACCATGCCCACCCACAGCGCACGTCCGGCGTTGGGTGGGTTGGTGTCGATGCCTTCGCTGAGCTGAATGTTCGCTGGGCCATTGACCCAATCGAACGAGAATTGAATGTTGTTTCCTGCCAGACCGTCAGCGGCGGTGTTGATCAGGAAGAGGAATGCGCCCACGACGAGCAACAGGATGACAATTTGAGCTAGCCAGCCCAAGAATTTGGAGTTCCTCCACAGAGGAGGACGTTTCTGCGACGCCTCGATCTTTCGAGCCGGCGGGGTCAGATCGGTGACCGCCAAGGTATTGCCCTCCTAACGAGCGAGACACACTCGCTCTTTGGGTGACCGTTTCTCGGTCGCCCGTTTACTTACTACGCAGCTCTCCACTGCGCTTAATTTCCATGGTGCGGGGCCTTGCGACCCCACACCATGAAACTGCACTTTGCTAAGGGCGAACAAGTCGCCCCTGTCAACCAAGGGTTCCGAAGAACCCATGGTTACTCGTTTCTAGCGAGCTGGTGGAGCGTAGATAAGGCCACCGTTGAGCCAGCTGTCGTTGAACGAACCTTCGCGCTCGAGACCTACAGGGTTGAGGTTTCGGTTGAAGATTTCGTCGTAGGTTCCGACCTGGGTGATGGTGTTCAAGAATGCGTCTGCGCTGAGACCCATTGCTGATTGAAGTTCACCTTCGCCGCCGAGGAGACGAACGACCTCTGGTGGGCCGTCAGTAGCCATAGCTTCTGCGTTGCCGGAGTTCACGTCGTACTCATCACCAAGGATGAAGGTTGCGTAAACGGTCCAGTTGATGACGTCAGCCCACTGCGAATCGTTCTGCGCATATGTTGGGCCGAGAGGCTCCTTCGAGATTGGGCTAGCTGGGAAGATGACCCAGTTCTCGCCGTCTGGCTGCTGCTCAGCTTTACGACCTACAAGACCCGAACCATCGGTGGTGATGATGTCGCAGGTACCGGCGATGAACTGCTCGGTAACGATGTTGAAGTCTTCGAAGGTCTGAAGCGTGATGTTCACACCGAGGGTCTGGGTGAGCTCGGTAATGTTGGTCTCTGTGGTGGTACCAGCGTTGGTGCAAACGGTTGCGCCTTCGATGTCCGATACCTCAGAGCCACCCGAGAAGCCGTCGCCTTCACGTGCCATGAGCTGCTGGCCGTCGTAGTAGGTGGTTGGGCCGAAGTCCATGCCGACCTCGGTGTCACGGCTCTGGGTCCAGGTGGTGTTACGCATGAGAACGTCCACCTGGCCGGTGTTTACAGCGTCGAAGCGCTCTGCAGCGGTAAGTGCCACAAAGGTAACTGCGTTCGCGTCGCCAAGTACCGCAGCAGCTACTGCACGGCAGTAGTCAGCGTCGATACCTTCAACGGTGCCGTCAGCCTGGGTGAACGAGAACGCAACAGCTGCGCCCGAAACACCACAGTTAAGGGTGCCGCGGTCTTGAACAGCAGCGAGGGTCGAGCCCTGCGCAACGTCAACCTCTTCGGTCTCTGCATCGTCACCGGCGTCATCGCCAGCATCGTCACCGGCGTCGTCACCGGCGTCATCGCCAGCATCGTCACCGGCGTCATCGCCAGCGTCGGTTTCGGCGCCTGCGTCAGCACTGCCATCACCGGTGTCGCTTGCGCCGCATGCAGCAGCAAACAACGACACGGCAAACAGCAACGCCAACAGGCGGAACAGTTTGTTGTTTCTCATTTCGGATTTCCCTCCGTAGTCACTGCGAACATGGCGGTCCGCACTAGGTGGAGCGAACTATAAACGCGCAATAGGACAGGCGTCACTTCGGAGAGACGATTGTTAATTTCGTCGAAAACCGCTCGTGATGATCACGCATGGTCGCGCACTGGACATTTGTTCAGTCGAATGGATAAAGCACGCCAGCCTCGCCTGATTGCTACGGTCGGTGCGATGACCGCGCATATCGTTCAGCACGCCCTCGTCTCGGAGCGGCTGACGAATCTCCGCACGACGACCACCGAGCGTCCCGACTTCCGGCGCAATCTCAAGGAACTCTCGATCTTCGTGCTCTTCGACGCACTGCGCGATCTCGAATTGGCTTCCATCGACATCGACACTCCGCTCGAACCGACGACGGGTTATCGAGTCGCCAATCCCCCACTGCTGATTCCGGTGATGCGAGCCGGACTCGGGATGCTCGACGCGGCGCTCGAATTGCTTCCCGCAGCCCGCGTGGGCTTCATCGGATTGAAACGTGATGAGACAACGCTGCTACCTCACGCGTACGCCAACACCGTGCCCGAGGACCTCGACGGCAAACCATGCTTGGTACTCGATCCGATGTTGGCCACAGGTGGTTCGCTAGCCCACACCTGCGAGTTGCTCTACAACGCGAACGCAGGAACGGTCACCGTAGCCTGTGTGCTCGCTAGCCCCGAGGGAATCGAGTTAATGGCAACGCAGTATCCCAACGTCGACATCTGGACTGCCGCCGTCGACGAATCATTGAACGAGGTCGGCTTCATCCAGCCCGGGCTCGGCGATGCTGGCGACCGTCAATTCGGGCTCTCGTAGCAACCATGCTCGACCACGTCTTCGCCGATGCCATCGGCGCGCTACGCACCGCCCTCGAACAAGCGATGCTCGAACGCAAAGCGGTCGAGGAGCGCTTCACCACCGATGCCCTACTTGGCGATACCCGCTGGGAAACTGCGTACAGCATCCCCGGCGAAGGCGACCCTCCCCGAGTTCAGGCCGACATCACCCTCCTGTGGCCAACCTGGTCCCAGACCGCCTACCGCAGGTGGTTCCTCACCGGCGACCTCTCGGCTGTTCCGACCATCGATGCCGAAGTAGTGGTCCGAGCCCAAGGGCTCGACGAGCGACCCGACCTCGCACGGATGTCGGCGGCACTCCCGGAGGCATCGCCCGAGATGGGCGTCGACCGCCTGGAACGTATCCCTGGCGCCGCGCTCGAAACCATCCACGACCACAACCTCGAGCCATCGGCGTATGCGGTCGAATTCGCCTACTCGGGCAGCTTCCACCTCCGGGCTGACGTCCTCGCGGATGGCAACCTGCTCGACGAGATCTTCTCCGCAGCCGGCGTCTGGATCTCCGGCACGCTTATAGCGCTGAGCGACCGCGTGGATTAAAGGCCCGTTTGGAGTGGGGGTAGGTCGTCGTATTTGGGGTCGCGGTTTTCCATTCGGGCGGTGAATGATTCGACGAGATCGGCGGGCTGGAACATGCCGGTTTGCCAGGTGGCCATGTAGCGCAGCGAATCTTCCACGGAGTGGTCACGGCTGTAGTTGATCATTTCCTTGGTTCCGTGAATCGCGAGCGGGCTTCGTGACGCGATCCGCTCCGCTGTCGACATGACTGCGTCGAGCATCGCTGGCTGGTCGGCGAAGACCTCATTGACCAGTCCGACTTCCTTGGCTCGACTCGCTGGCATCCGTTCGCCGGTATAGGCCATTTCGCGAACGATCCCTTCGGGGATCAGCTTGGGGAGCCGCTGGAGTGTTCCAACATCGGCGGTCATGCCGATGTTGATCTCTTCAATGCAGAACCACGCGTTCTCGGTTGCATAGCGACAATCGGCAGCGGTGACCATGTCGACGGCACCACCGACCACGCCTCCTTGCACCGCGGCGAGCACAGGCATGCGCGCACGTTCAAACGCGTTGAAGGTGTCTTGCAGGTGGAGCACCTTGTATCGGAAGTTCGCCCGAGCTCGGCCAACTTCGACGTCGTCGTCGGCCTCAAGGCCTCCTTCGGTGAACACGCTGATGTCCATGCCCGCACAGAAGTGCTTGCCGGTGGAGGACAGAACGATCACTCGTGATGAGCCTCGTTCGCTGATGTCGTCGACGATCTTGGGTAGATCACGCCAGAACTCCGCGGTCATCGTGTTCAACTCATCGGGCCGGTTCAGGACGATGTGGGCGATGTGATCGGATTCGGTGACGTCGAATGTCATGGGAGCAACGTAGTTGCCCGGCCGGTTACGAGCTAGCGCAAAATTCTGAGAGCTGCTGCAACGGACGTGCCCCGATGTGGGTGATGATTTCGGCTGCAGCGCAGCTTCCCATCTGCCCAGCGGTAGCAAGGTCGGCGCCCGCAGCAAGACCGGCCAGAACGCCGCTGGCATAGAGGTCACCGGCACCGGTGGTGTCGACTCGCTTCTCTACCTCCACGACAGGGATGGTGATGACCTCGTTTGGCGTGATGATCGCCGAGCCCTCGAGCCCCTTGGTCACGCAGACCGTCTCTGACAGCTCCCGGAGCTTTGGTACCGCTTGGTCGAACGACTCGGTTCCGAGAAGCGAGTTGACCTCGTCCATGTTCCCAAATAGCAGATCCACCCGATCGGCGATCAGACCGAGCCATTCTTCGCGGTGACGGTCGACGGCGAACGGGTCCGAGAGGGTGAACGATGCGGTGACGCCGTTGTCGCGGGCAATGCCCATCGCATGACTGATGGCTTGCTTGGCCTCTTCGAGGTCCCAGAGGTACCCCTCGCAATACAAGGCCTTCGCGCCAGCGACCAGCGCCTCGTCGATGTCGGCGGTCGTCAGGACCGAACTTGCGCCAAGAAAGGTATTCATTGTTCGCTGGCCGTCCGGCGTGACCTGAATTAGGCACCGTGCCGTGGCGGGACCAGCGTCAGCGGGCGTCACGTCATAGTGCACCCCGGCCTTACGAAGGTCGTCGGTAAAGACCTGCCCGAGTTCATCGTTGCGAACCTTGCCGAGGTAGGCCGCAGAGCGGCCAAAGGAAGCGACGCCAACGATCGTGTTCGCAGCGGACCCTCCCGAAGCCTTCTGCGTGTTCTCCATGAGACCCGTCAGTTCCTCGGCACGAGGCTCTTCGATCAGGGTCATCGATCCACGGTTCAAATCGTGGGCCTCAATGAAGTCGTCACCGACTTGACCGATGACGTCCACGATGGCGTTTCCGACGCCGACTATTTCTGGTGACACGAATCCTCCACGCCCGAAATCTCCTGCGGGCAACGGGAGTCGACGGTAGCATTCGCTCCTCTAAGCGCCAACGGCGCCGACTACACGCCAAGGAGACCACGGTCGATGGATCATCGCCTTCCTCGTTCAATCTTGCCGATCAACTACGCGGTCGAGATCGCCCCCGATCGAGACCAAGGCCGCTTCTCGGGTTCGGTAACCGTCCAGGCTGAGGTAGCCACCGAAACGAGCGAATTGCGCTGCAACTCGCTCGAGCTGGAGATCACCACAGCGGCTATCGACGGCCAGCCGGTCGAAGTGGTTCTCGACGCCGATAGCCAGCAGCTCGTGGTCGACCTCGGCGCACCACGCACCCCGGGACCAATCGAGTTCAGCGCCTCCTTCAACGGCCAACTCAACGACGACCTCCGCGGCTTCTACCGTTCGACGTTCACCGACGACGACGACAACGAACACGTCATTGCGACGACGCAGTTCCAATCGACCGATGCTCGTCGGGCCTTCCCGTGCTGGGACGAACCCGACATGAAGGCGACGTTTGACATCACCCTCGTCGTCGATCCGGAAGAGACCGCGGTAAGCAACGGCGCGGAGGTCGGTCGGACCGAACGCGACGGCGGCAAGGTCGCCGTGCGATTCGCGCAGACGATGAAGATGTCGACGTACCTTGTGGCCTTTGTCGTCGGACCACTCGAGGTCACCGAACCCGCAATGGCAGGCTCCACCCCGGTTCGTATCGTCCATCGCCCGGGCAAAGGCCACCTCACCGCCTTCGCACTCGACGTTGCGGTCCATGCACTGTCCTACTTCGAGGAGTACTACGGCATTGCCTATCCGGCCGACAAGCTCGACATGATCGCGCTTCCGGACTTCGCTATGGGCGCTATGGAGAACCTCGGTTGTGTCACCTACCGAGAGATCCTTCTGCTCGTCGACCCCGATGCAGCGACGCAACCGGAGCTACAGAACGTCGCTGACGTGATCAACCACGAACTAGCTCACATGTGGTTTGGCGATCTCGTCACGATGGGTTGGTGGAATGGCATCTGGCTGAACGAGGCATTCGCCACGTTTATGGAGATGAAGGCGACCGACGCGTATCGGCCCGAGTGGGAGCGTTGGACGAGCTTCGGTATCAGCCGCTCAGCCGCCTTCGATGTCGACAGCTTGGCCGCCACCCGGCCGATCGAATTCCCGGTCATCTCACCCGCAGATGCCGAGGCCATGTTCGACCTGCTCACCTATGAGAAGGGTGCGGGCGTGGTTCGAATGCTCGAACAGTGGATCGGCGAGGAACCATTCCGCGACGGCGTCCGGCACTACCTGAACACCCACGCGTACGGGAACACCGAAACGAGCGATCTCTGGGAGGCCCTCGAACACGTTGCTAACCAACCGATCACCAACGCGATGGAATCGTGGATCTTCCAGGGCGGCTACCCGGTCATCCAGATCGACCCCGACGGCCTGTGTCAACGACGCTTCACCTACGAACAGGTTGAAAGCGACGCGCTCTGGCACGTGCCCGTGAAGCTTCGACGCCGCGGCGGCGAGGTGGAGACGGTCCTGATTAGCGAGATGGAAATCACGTTGGATGGGCCCGACACCATCGAGTCGTTCAATCATCAGGGAAGCGGGTTCTACCGGGTGAAGCTCCCGACAGAACGGCTATCAAACCTCGGGGCATCGGGCGTTTCTCACCTCCCACCGGTCGAGCGTTTCGGAATCATCGACGACACGTGGTCGCTCACCCTTGCGGGCGAGACCGAACTCAGTGACCTCTTCGCGCTCTTGGCCGGGTACCGAGACGAGGACGACATCTCGGTGTGGCAGCGAGTACTCGGCGCTGTCGGTTTCATCGATCACGTAGCCGATGACTCGGACCGACCAGCGCTCGGCGAGTACGTGGCCGCACTGCTGGTGCCTGCGATCGACCGACTCGGCGACGCCCCAGCGCCAGGTGAATCGATGCGTACCGGACAGTTGCGAGGTGCACTGTTCGCCGCTGCGGGAACCTTTACCTCTCACGGGAGCGAACTGCGGACTACAACGATCGCCCGCGCCCACGAACTCATCGATGACGAGTCGGTAGACGCTGAACTACAAGCCGCTGCTATCAAGGTCGTGGCGGGCAACGGCGACG
>CAZTDG010000043.1:0-14692 GCA_964612655.1 uncultured Acidimicrobiales bacterium
GACGGAAGCGAATCAACCACGTATCACCATTGTCTGGCGACTCATAACGCTCAACACCAGCAGGCACCGAAGCAGCCCACGAACCGTTGCGACGAACCTGATACCTGTCGACATCAGCAACATCGTTCCACTCCAACACCACCGTGCCGTCAACAACCGTCGCAACACACACCAACACACCAGGATCCGGCGCAGGAGCAGGAGCAGGAGCTGGGGCCGGAGTCGGCTCTGGTTCAGGAGCAGGCTCTGGAGCTGGTTCCGGTTCAGGGGTCGGCTCAGGAGCAGGGGCCGGCGCAGGAGCTGGAGCTTCGCCCGGCTCACACACAACATCAACCACCGTGTTACCCGGACGGAAGCGAATCAACCACGTATCACCATTGTCTGGCGACTCATAACGCTCAACACCAGCAGGCACCGAAGCAGCCCACGAACCGTTGCGACGAACCTGATACCTGTCGACATCAGCAACATCGTTCCACTCCAACACCACCGTGCCGTCAACAACCGTCGCCGTACACACCAACACACCAGGATCCGGCGCAGGAGCTGGTTCAGGGGTCGGTTCAGGCGCAGGAGCTGGAGCCGGTTCTGGAGCAGGCTCAGGTTCTGGAGCAGGCTCAGGCTCTGGAGCAGGCTCGGGCTCAGGAGCTGGTTCCGGTGCAGGAGCAGGCTCGGGCTCAGGAGCTGGTTCCGGAGCAGGAGCAGGTTCTGGAGTCGGCTCGGGCTCAGGAGCGGGCTCAGGGACCGGTGCAGGCGTAGGTGCAGGAACGGCAGCATCAGGCGTGCAAGTCACTTCGAAACGCTCGGCACCAAGGAAGGCCCGGACCGCATAGGTAGTGGTTACCGCAGGCACTGTCTCGGAGTACGAAGTCGCCGCAGCATCGAGCGTGGTCAAGAAGCTGCCATCACGACGAACTGTCACACGATCCCAGCCGGGGTTGTTCCAGTTGAGCGTCGCTTGGTCGCCATCGATCACGGCCGAGCACACAAGCGCGATTTGTACGTCGGCTGCGGCGCCACACTCGGCGTCGAAGCTGGCTCCACCCTGGAAGGCTCGAACCGTATAGGCACGAGTTCCAAACTCGAACTCTCGATACACGCTTTCTGGGCCCTGAACGCTGGTCAGGAAATCACCGTTGACAAAGACCGATGTTCGGTCCCAGGTACCGACGTTCGGTTCGGTCCAATTGACCGTGATCTGATTGTCAGCAGCTCGAACGGAGGTGGTGCAGTTCAGGTTCGGTGCGAGCACCGTGACCGTGCCTTCACACGTGGCGTCATAGGCGACATCGTCGGCGAATGCCCGAACGGTGTAGATCGTGTCGCCGATTCGAGCCTGCTCGGTGTAGTCGGTCGGTTGTCCATCAACCGAAGCGACGAACTCACCGTTTGCGCTGATGGTCACCCGATCCCACAACTGGTTGTTCCAGTTGACGATCGCGTCGTCACCGGAACGTCGTGCGGTGCAATCGAGGGTGGGTAGAGGTCGTTCGGTCGTTCCGCAATCGGCCGTGAGGTTGAGTCCAAAGCGGTTGTAGCGCAGTTCGTAGCTAACGGTTTCGCCGCGAAGGGCGCCAGCGTCTGCGAATTCAATGACCGCACCATCGACGCTGGCGATGAACGAGTCGTTTGCTGCGATGTTCCACTGGTCGACGTCACCGACGTTCGTCCAAGACAGGATTGGAACGCCGCCAATCCCTCGGGTCACCGAGCACTGTGGGAAACCAGCATTCGGGGTGTTGTCGAGGAAGGCTGACCGGCCAGTCAAAATGTTGTTGATTCGGTCGTTGTCTTGGCCGACCAACAGACCGCGGTCGATAGCGGTCAACTCCAACACACCGAGCTGGGCGTTCGAGCCGGGGTTGAAGGTTGGATCGGCGAACCCGGTCGCCGCATCCAACACGCCGAACTGGTTGGATTCAAAGACGAAGCCGGGCGTAACTAGGTCGTCCACAAACCGTTCGCGATCGAGGAGGGCGATATAGGCCTGGTTGGAGGTGAATGCGACGGTCTCACCGTCGTAGGTCCACTGGTTTCCTCCGCTCTCCAAGAGCGTGGCGCCTGGGTAGGCCGATGGTGCAGCGTCACTCACGAGGAAGCGGAAGTGTCCACCGATGTAGATGTCGTCGCCGTCGATTTCGACAGAGAAGATCGAGTCGAACGCTCGAGAGATCCAATCGGGCTCATGGGCTCCGCTAGTTGCGGGGAAGCGGACCGCGGTATCGCACTGGAAACCGGAGTCGGCGCCCTGCTGGACTACAACCAGATAGCCGTTAGTGACATCGAGGTCACGGATCTGAACTCCTCGACCGCTGCACTGGGCGGCCTCGTAGAACGGGTCGTTGCCCCCGTTTTGGTTGGGGTACAGCGCCTTGTACTGAACACCGGAATGGTTGTTTTCACCAATGCGGATCGAGGCGATGCCCGGCGAGTCGAAGACCTGACCGGTGACCGCATCACGGAGCTCGGCACCACGGTGAGCAACATAGAGGTCTTGACCGTTGGGATGGAGAACGATCCGTGAAACGCCGAAGTTCCGAACCGTGTTGTTGCCGGCGATAGCTCGACCGATGTCGACGTGCGTCTCGTAACGGAAGCCGGTATCGAATTCGGCGGTCTCGCCGTCGAAGCGAGCAATGCCTCGCAGCGAGTGTTCAATCGGTGGACGATCTGGCGACAGGTCCAAACCAACCGTGAAGTTTCCGCCGGCGTACAAGCGACCCCACTGATCGAGTTCCAGGTCGTTTACTTGGGCATTCACGCCACCGCGAGCAAAGTTGCGGTCGAGGCGGCCTGTCAGTGAGTCGAGTAGAGCGATTCGATTTCGATTTCGCACCTCACCGCCAGGAACATCGGCAACCGTGTTGAAGGCTCCACCGATGTAGAGCCCGCTGCCGTCTGGGGTGGACTGGATGTCGCGAATTTCAGGGACGCCGTCGATGCGTCCAATTTCGGGGCGGAACGAGTCGACGAACACGCCGGTGTCGAGGTCGTAGGCAAAGAGTGCCGCTTGATCGACGATCGGTCCGTCACGACTGACCTGTACCTGCGTGAAGTTGCCTCCGACGACGACAAAGTTGCCGACCTGTTCGACCGACCACACCTCGCCATCGAGGGCGATCGGGACGTCGTTTCGTGGTTGGTCAGTAACGATCGCGCTTGCTACCGCGGGAAAGATCGCTGCGGCACCCGCCAGAACTACAACGACAAGGGCGACCCGCCACCGGACCGTCGTTGTCCGAAGTCGTGAAATCATTTTGGTTTCTTCTCCTCGTAGCGCCCCACAAAAGAGACGCGAGATCAGCAATTCAGTATCCCACGTTTAGTGACCCGTCGGCAGCAAAGAGGTCAGAAATACCCCATAAATTAGTAGAAAAGGCCTATATAGGCCGCGCTCAGCGGAAAAGTAGGCCGATCGCGCCTATCGATAGTGTCACGAGTCGCCGTCGTCCTCGTCGTCCGAACCGGCTTCCATGTCCGCAGCTTTATCGACGAGGTCTTGGATCGCCCCGCCATCATCGTTTCCATCACCGCGCTTTGTCCGAGAGTTCACCTCAGCACCAACAGCAGAAAACGTCGACAACAAGGCATCTCGTAGCGTGTTGCCAATGTCTTTCACATCGGAATGCACCGCCGGGTCTTTGGCTGCGTTCCCGAGCGAATCGAACGCATCGGTGAGCTTTTGCCCTAGCTCATCCACCATGGCCTTGGTGTCGCCGACTTCTCTATCCGAAGCCTCGTCCTGTTCCTGCTCGAGGTGAAGCTTGAGCTTTAGCCCGAGAGATTCGGCTTTGCTCGCTACTTCTTTCCACGCGTCTTGTGCTTCTGCCATGAGGGGTCCTTTCGCCGACCGGATCACGCCGAAACTACGCCACGGCTCACCCTGACTCAGGGATTACGGGCGGTTTAGCCTTGCTCTAGCCAGTTGCGAGCGACGTCGTCGTTGGCACCGTTTGCAAACGCAGCGTCGAACCAACGATCGGCCCCATCGTCATCAAAGTCGGTTGAAACCATCATTTCGCGCAGGTCGAGCGTCTTGACCGAACCGCGACGATCGACATCCTCAGCTGGGTCGAACGCAGACAACCGTTCGCCGTCCTGGCGCAAGACCTCGATGCGATCAACGAGGCGATCGATATCGGTGTCATGCTCGCTCAACGCGGCATTGATCTCATCCAACGCAAAATCGTCGAGCGCTGTCAGATCTATCACCTTCGGTTGCGCACCTTGGGCAACCTCAACTGAACGATCGTCACGAGTTTTTCGTCGAAAGATTTTCACGAGGGCCTATCGGCGTGCCCGTGCCGAACGTGAGTCTTTTGGCCTACGCCGCGAACTTATGCCCCAAAAATGATTGACTGAAGCTCATGGACACATCACCGGTTCTCGCAACGGTCCCCTTGGGCCAACAATGGCCGACCCTCGACCCTTTCTTGTTTTGCGCCCATCACGATGACGACTATCCCGAAGGCGACGGCGCCCTCGCTCCCAACGCGTCCTTGGGCGGCCGGGCGATCGGAAGCGACTTTTCTGGGATGGACGGGTGGAGCATGTACCACGGCTCGTCGGTGCCCGGCTTCCCACAACATCCCCATCGAGGGTTTGAGACCATCACCTATTGCCGACACGGTTTGATCGATCACTCCGACTCGGTGGGAGCAACGGCGCGGTTTGGGCGTGGCGATGTCCAATGGATGACCGCCGGGAGCGGCGTGGTTCACAGCGAGATGTTTCCGCTGGTCAACACCGATAGCCGAAACCTCACCGAGCTCTTTCAGATCTGGCTCAACCTTCCCGCGGCCGACAAGATGGTCGACGCGTATTTCACCATGTTCTGGTCGGAGAACATCCCGACGATCGATGTCGCCGGAGGAGGTGCGGTAACTGTCATCATCGGTGACCTCGGCGATGCAGTACCTCCCTCACCGCCCCCGAACTCGTGGGCATCACAAACGGATGCGAAGATCGGCATGTTCCATGTAGTTCTCCCAGCTGGTGGATCCTGGACCTTGCCAGCCACAGCTGCCACCAGCGGACGGATGCTGTACCTCTTCGAGGGAAATGGCTTAACAATCAACGACGACTCCACCACCTATCCGGTGGACACGGGCATGCAACTGCTTCCCGATGCCGACATCGAGATCGTCGCCGGAGAAGAGGCCATCGAATGCCTCGTGCTTCAAGGGACGCCGATCGGTGAACCCGTTGCCCAATACGGCCCCTTCGTGATGAATACTCGCGCCGAGATTCAGCAAGCCTTCGACGACTACCAACGAACGCAATTCGGCGGCTGGCCGTGGGACACGAACGATCCAACTCACGCCGCGCACGACGGCCGTTTTGCGATCCACGCAGACGGGACGAAGGACACGCCGCCCGCCGTGTTTTAAGACTGCTCGTGGTTTAAGACCGGATTAGACGTCCGGCCAAAGTTCGGTGCTCGGGTAGAACTGCGACCACGCGAACCAGAACGCCTGATGGGCGACAATCTCGTTCCCGTTGCCGTCGATCGCGACGACCCCGTCGCCGGAGCTGATGATGCGGATGTCATCACCGATACGCACCACTTCGCCACGTCCGAGCGCAGCCGTTGCACTGTTTACGTGGACTGCTAGCGGGCGGTCGTTCTCTTGAATGATGCCGAGGATGTCTTCTTGAACGGCCAACCGAGGATCGACAAGACCGATCGGGAAGATCGGACCATCTGCGTCTCGAGTGTTCCTAAAGTCGGTAACTCGACCGAGCGCGAGCCGCTCTTCAATCACCGTGGTAGTGGGGTGTTCCGCGACCCATGCGCCCCACGTGGAGGTAACCACGGTGTGGCCCTCAAGTTCGATGCCTTCGTCGAGTAGCGCACCACTATCGGCCGTACCCAAGAACGTATCGAAGATGGATTGCGATACGACGTCGTACATGACCTTGTTTGATCGCGATAGCAATCCAGACGTACGCATGATCGGACGACTAATGCCCTCAGGAAGGTTGTCGGTGAACCACACCTGAGCCGAACCACACAACGTGCAATACGGCATCGCGAAGTCACGACCGCCAAGGGTGTCGTTGACCATCTCACGCACCTCCATGGTGTTGCGCGGATATGCACGCGCCTCACCGTTGACGACAACACCGAAGACGACGGTGTCATCGGTCATCCATGCCGATGCTTGCTCGACCGTTTCGGCCACCGGGTTGTCAATACCCGGGATGCAGTTGCACGGATCGTCGGTGGTGTCGTACGGTCGACCGTCGATCAGGACACCTCCCCACGACACCACTCGCCAATCGAGCACCGAGTTGTCGTCCATGAGGCTTACCCATGCGGGTTCGAGCGGGGTGTAGATATTGCGCTTGCCCTCGAGGTAGTTCGGCGGGGCAGGAACATCCCACGCGATCAGCGTGTTGGTCAGCGGATTCCACGAAGCGAACTGGGTGAACTGGAGTCCGGTCAGCTGGCTAGCCGTCGCCTCCAACATGTCGTTGATCTGAATCGCGCGGGCTTGGGAGATCGCGGCCTGTTGTGCGAGCGGGACGAAGACCCGAATGTGATCGCTGATCAGCCACGCGAGCCGAGGGTCGCCCGACGCCCCGATCGTTTCGAACGCAGCCCATTGTTCATCGGTGAGGTCTCCCCCGACTTGCTGGCCGTAAAGCAGCGCCACCGCGGCGGCTACTTCGGCGCTCAGCTCGCCTTCAGGTACATCGGGGGCGGGGCCGAAATCGATCGGCTCGCCACGGGGGATCGTTGCGGGATCGATCACCGCGTCTGGGCCATCGGGAAGACCCGAAACATCGATGGCGCCTTCTTCAGCGCCTCCATCCGTTCCGCAAGCTGCGGCCACTACGGCCAATCCAGCGAACGCGGATGTTCGAGTGATGACCTTGCGGCGGGTGACGTGCTGATGGAAGTCCAAAGTGACTCGATTCTTAGACGTTGGGCCAGAGCTCGGTGCTCGGGTAGAACTGCGACCAGGCGAACCAGAACGCTTGGTGAGCAGCGATCTCGTTGCCCTCCGCGTCGATGGCCTGGACACCGTCTCCAACCTGGATGATTCGAATGCCGTCGATCTCGACGACTTCGCCTCGCTGAAGCGCGGCGCTCGCGGAGTTGACGTGGATGGCGAGCGGGGTGCCATCTTCTTGGATCACGCCAAGAACATCCTCTTGGATGGCGAGGCGTGGGTCGACGTCGCCGATCGGGAAGATCGGGCCGCTGGAATCACGGCCGTTGCGGAAGTCGAAGTCACGTCCGAGGGCGAGTTCTTCGATGAGGACGGTGGTGTCGGGATGTTCCTCAACCCATGCGCCCCACGTGGAGGTGACCACGGTGTGACCCTCGAGTGCGACACCTTGGTCGAAGAGCTGTCCGGTGGTGGCGGTGCCGAGGAAGGTGTCGAAGACCGACTGCGAGACGAGGTCGTACATGACCTTGTTTGAACGAGACAAGAGGCCCGAGGTTCGAAGCACAGGGCGTTCGACTCCGTCTGGGACTTCATCGGTGAACCACACTTGAGCGGATCCGCACAGCGTGCAGTACGGCATGGCGAAGTCGCGTCCGCCGAGCGTGTCGTTGACCATCTCGCGGACTTCCATGATCTGGCGTGGGTAGGCACGAGCCTCGCCATTGACGACAACACCAAAGATGACAGCGTCGTCGCTGAGCCAGGTGGCCTCGTCAGCGGTTTGGGTCTCGGGGTTGTCGGCGGCAGGGATGCAGTTGCACGGGTCGTCGGTGGTGTCGAACGGGCGATCGTCGATGAGCACGCCACCCCAGGACACGAACCGCCAGTCGACAGAGGAGCTATCGGTGAAGAGCGCTTCCCACGATGGCTCGACGGCGGTGTAGATGTTGCGCTTGCCCTCGAGGTAGTTC
This sequence comes from uncultured Acidimicrobiales bacterium, assembly GCA_964612655.1. GTDB lineage: Bacteria > Actinomycetota > Acidimicrobiia > Acidimicrobiales > SHLQ01 > SHLQ01. The sequence continues at coordinate 7,871 of CAZTDG010000043.1, forward strand.
GGTGGAGCGGGGACGTCCCACGCGATCAGGGTGTTGGTGACCTGGTTCCATACCGAGAAGCTCGATCCGAATTCTTCGCCGGTGAGTTCGGTGACGGCACTGCCGATCCGGTCGATCAGCGCTGGGTCTTGGGCGAGTCGTAACAGGTCGCTGAGCAGCCACGCGACTCGGACGTCGCCCGACGCCCCGAGGGTTTCAATGGCCTCGTTGTCTTCTGGGAGGAAAATCCCGTCGAGGCGCGTTCCGAAGAGTTGTTCGATCGCTGCCTCAGCCTCTGGACTCAAGTCGCCCTCAAGGAACGGCGGTGGCGTGCCAAAGTCGATCACTTCTCCACGCGGGATTGTGGCGGGGTCAATCGACGCGGGAGGACCGTCTGGCAGTTGGTCAGAACCGTCTGCCAGTTGGTCAGATACGACGGGAGCGGCATCGCTGGCGGTATCGACGGCTCCATCGACGGCTCCATCGGTTGAACACGCTGCAGCGGTCAGCGTGAGGCCAGCCACAGCAGCGGCACGTGTGAGTCGACGAGATCTAGGCATGCTTAACGCTAACCCATCGTGCCGCCCCTACATTTCACCCACTTTTCCGTTCCGCGAACCTTCACATATCACCGCTCGCGCTTATGAGCCTTAGCGCTACAGTGCGGGCATGCTGCGCCTGTTCGATCTGCCCGCACACCCGTTGCTCATCCACTTTCCGATCGTCGCAATCCCGACGTTGTCGATTGTTGCGTTGTTCATCGCGTTTCGTCCGAGCTTTCGAGAGCGATACGGACTCGCTACCTCCCTGCTCGGCATCGTCACCACGATCACCACGTTCTTGGCTGCGTCCAGCGGGCAGGCGCTCAGCGAGGAGTTCGGCTTCACCGAAGAGGTGATCGGCGATCATCAGTCATTGGGTGAGACGCTTCGACTATTTGTGCTCGGCCTCACCATTGCGGTGATCGCCGTTACCGCCGTCGGTCGTCAGTCCGGCGAAGGCGAACGCAACCTGGCCGCTGTTCCGCTCGGAATCATCACCCTAGGCTTCTCAGCTCTATCAATTGTGTGGGTTATTCGTACCGGTCATGCCGGTGCGAGCAGCGTATGGGGCGGCTTTTAATCACGTAATCCAGATCATTTCTAAAGCTCCGTGCAGAGCTGTCGATTTCGTTGAATAATGGACGAGACCGTCGGTTGTGCGAAGGCGCTGGATGCACGACCGATCTATCTACGGAGACTTCGATGACCTTCAACAAACTCCCAATCCTTCTGGTCGTGCTTGCATTGCTCGCGGCCGCCTGTGGCGGTGCCGAGGAGGCAACCACAGCCGACACCACGGCCCCTGCAGCCGAAGTCGAAGAGGTAGAGGATGTCGAAGAGGTAGAGGATGTCGAAGAGGCGACCACCACCACCGAGGCTCCTGTTGAAGAGGAACCAGAGGTCGAAGAACCGGCCGAAGAAGAAGCCGTCGAAGCTACCCCGATCGATGGGCAAGCAATCTATGAGTCCAACTGCGCTCGTTGTCACGGCGCCGACGGAATCGGTACCCGAGGTCCCGACCTCATCGACATCAACACGAACGTCCCAGACCCACAAGTATCGATCGATCAGGTCATCAACGGCGGTGGCGGAATGCCATCGTTCGGCGGCCGACTGAGCGCAGACGAAATCCAAGCAACAGTCGACTACGTCTACGCGACCTTCTAGTCCTGCGGGCGTGAACGCCAACCTTTTTGGGTTACTCCGAATCCACTGGTCGGTAGCACCGAACCGACAGTTTCTCGTTCCAACAGACGCAGAGCCACTCACCTACGAACAAGTCGATGAGCGAGCCGGGCGATTCGCCACTTGCTTACGCGAGGACGGCGTTACCGCAGGCGAGCGGGTGCTACTGCAGATCAACAAGTCGACCGACAACGTCGCGCTTTATCTGGCCTGTTTGCGCGTTGGCGCAATCGTGATGCCACTCAACACCGCCTACACCGAGCGCGAAGTCGCCTTCTTTGTCGACGACGCGTCTCCTCGAGTAATCATCGATGAATCGAACATCGCCGAGTGGTCAGCTCGAGCCTCCGCCGCCGAGCCCTGGATGAATTGCGAGCCACGGCTAGCCGATGATGTCGCGGCCCTGCTCTACACCTCGGGAACGACCGGGCGGGCCAAGGGCGCCATGATCACCCATGGCAATCTGGCCTCGAACGCGCTGACGTTGCACTCCTTCTGGCAATTCGTGCCCGGCGATGTGCTCTTGCATATCTTGCCGATCTATCACGTCCACGGGCTCTTCGTTGCGCTTCACACCGCCATGTTGAACGCGAGCACGGTCCTGTTCTGCGACCGTTTCGATCTTCCAACCGTGATCGACTTGATTCCCGAAGCATCGGTGATGATGGGGGTACCAACCCACTACACCCGACTCATCGACGATCCACGATTTGATACAGATCTGTGCGCGAACATGCGGCTGTTTACCTCCGGATCAGCACCGATGACCGAGGGTCTTCATCGCGACTTTGAGGACCGGAGCGGCCATCGCATCTTGGAGCGATACGGCATGACCGAAACCGGCATGATGACCTCGAATCCCTACGACGGCGAACGCAAAGCGGGCACGGTCGGGTTCCCTCTTCCCGGAGTCCAGCTTCGTGTTGTCGGCGATGAGCAGACCCCGTGCGGTCCTGGAGACGTCGGCGTGGTCCAAGCGCAGGGACCAAACGTGTTCGCTGGCTACTGGCGGCTGCCCGAAAAAACGGCCGAGGCCTACGACGGAGATTGGTTCATAACCGGTGACGTTGGCTTCGCCGACGACGAAGGTCGGATCACCCTCGAGGGGCGAGCCACCGACATGATCATCTCGGGTGGGCTCAACGTCTACCCACGTGAGGTCGAGCTGGTGCTCGATGATTTCGACGGGGTGCACGAATCGGCGGTAGTCGGAATTCCGGACAACGACCTAGGAGAGCGGGTCCACGCGTTCATCGTCGCCGAAACCGGTGCCGATGTTGACCTGGCCGAGTTGACCACTTTCGCTCGTTCCCAGCTCGCCGGATTCAAAGTGCCCAAGGCCATGGAACACATCGATGCGTTGCCACGTAATGCAATGGCTAAGGTCCAAAAAGCCAAGCTTCGAACAAGCGTCGAATAGCCACGACTAGCAAATCATGTAGGCCGTTCGTACCGTTGGACTAAATCCTGGGTCGAGCGCGCCGATATACAGCACGTGGAACGTCGTATAGCTCGCCGGTATTTAACCGACTCCGATGTAGAAATTTGGGTCGCCAAGAAAGGTGTACTCGGACGCCTACGCGCGCTTGAGCTTCCCGTAGCGGACCTATCAATGTTTGGCGCATCTGTATACGCCGACCTCGGCGAGAAACTCTCTAAGGGCCAAGTTGTCGAAGTGGCGATCGGTGGCGAGAAGACCGCTGCGATCATCCGCTCCGAACGACCGGGCGAACATGGCGCAGACCAGCGCCGCTATGGCATTGAATTCATCAAGCCAACCGATGCCTTCCTTGCCGCAGTTCGAAACATCACCGAGGCGTACCGACGAGATCAGGGCGAAACGGTCACGAGCGAACAACTCTGGCTTCGTAGCGGCTAACGCTCGTTTCCTCAACGACGCTCGCAGGAGAGCGCTCGCCTGACCTACCCCTGCTGCTCTCGGGCGATACCGTCAAGGTATGTGGTTGCCATGGGAGCACGGAATCGCGCTCGCTGCGATCTTCTACATTCTCAGTCGTTCGATCAGCGACCACCGAGTCGTTCCCGTCGCTCGCGAGGCCACCCTGGTCGCGGTGCTCTACAGCCTGTGGCAACTAGCCGGACAGGTATCGCTGCTGAGTATCGACAACGCCCTGGCAAGGGGTGTCGCTATCTGGGATCTAGAGCGGGCGATCGGACTACCAAGCGAACTCACACTTCAGGAGTGGTTGGTCCCCCACAGCAGCACAACCCAAGCAGCGAACTTCTACTACGCGCTAGCGCACGTGCCCGCAATGGGTCTGTTCATCGTGTGGCTCTTCGCTCGTCATCGCGATGCGTATCCCGCGTGGCGTAACTCGCTCGCGATGGTGACCGGTGTCAGCTTGATCATTCAGCTGGTTCCCGTGGCCCCTCCCCGGCTCACCGATGAGACACAAATGATCGACACCGGATTCGCGTATGGCCAGAGCCTCTATGGCGTCCTCGGACGAGGTATCGCCGGGCAGCTGCAGGCAATGCCTTCGATTCATGTGGCGTGGGCCGCGCTCATCGGCTGGGCGGTGTGGGAAGTCTCATCGAGTCGTTGGCGAATACTGGGTCCACTCCACTTCGCCATCACCTTTGTTGTGGTCGCAGTGACGGGGAACCACTACTGGTTGGATGGCATTGCCGCGATAGCGCTTCTCGTCGCAGCACGATGGGCGGGGCTACGGCTGCAGGAGTTCTTCGGCGCCCGGCAGCGCGAACCCGTCGATCCCACACCAGCGTCGATCGAGAGCTTCGTGTGAGGCGCGCGATGTATCTATTGATCGGAATGGGGCTCCTTGCTGGTGCGTGCGCGTCCACGGTGCCAGACCAAGCACAGCCCGCAACGACCGAAGTAGCAGAGACCACCACATCGACCTCAACGGCGCCGGTCGAAGAGTCGACGACAACCACGACGAGCACGACGACCACAACATCAACCACGCAAGCGCCGTCAACGACCGTCCCACCCATATCGGTTCAAACCGGCGCGCAGGTTCTCGTCGATTCGGACTTCGCTGTGCTCTCGGGATCGCGGGTCGGATTGATCGCCCACCAGAACTCGGTGGCTGAAATAGACGGCACGCAGGTCCACCTCAGCGACGCCCTCGTAGCCGCCGACACCGTCGACCTCGTGGCGTTATTCGGTCCCGAACACGGGGTACGCGGCACGGCCGATGCGGGAGAACTTGTCGATGACGAAATCGATCCTGACACCGGGCTACCGGTGTTCAGCCTCTTCGGCAATACCAGACAACCAACCCGCGAAATGCTCGAGGGAATCGATGTGCTGGTGTATGACCTCCAAGACGTCGGCACCCGCTACTACACCTACATCTCCACGATGGGGCTAGCGATGCAAGCCGCTGCAAATGCCGGCATCTCCTTCGTGGTGCTCGATCGGCCAAACCCGCTCGGAGGCGAGATCGCCGGCGGCGTGTTGGAAGCCAATCGAGCGAGCTTCGTTGGCCAGTACCCGATTCCCGACCGCTACGGCCTGACCGCCGGTGAACTCGCACTCCAGATCGTCGAACAAGGTTGGCTCTCGGGGCTCGAGGACCTCGACCTTGAAGTAGTCGCACTCGACGGTTGGACCCGCGACCTGCTGTGGTCAGAAACCGGGCTGGAATGGATTGCCCCCAGCCCAGCACTCGACACGGTGGAATCAGCACTGTTGTACCCAGCCACTATTTGGTTCGAAGCCAGCGCCATGAGCTACGGACGTGGCACGGAGGATCCGTTTCGCGTCCTCGGCGCACCGTGGCTCGACGCAGAGGCCGCCGCAACCGAACTGCGGTCGCGGTCGCTCCAAGGCGTGAGCTTCGAGACCACCGAGATCACACCCACGATGCGGCCCGGAGTCACGGTGGAGCCCGCCTTTCTTGGTCAAACGATCCCTGCGGTTCGCATCCGCGTTGACGACCCTGACGCCCTTGACTCGACCGGGCTAGGCGTACACCTACTCGACGTCATGTCAGCCCAAGCCAGCGACGCGGGCACCACGTTTCTCAATCGCCCGGCATGGCTCAATCAGCTGTCGGGGAACACGATTCTTCGCTCAGCGATCCAGTCTGGCAACTTCGACGTCGAGGCCGTCCTCGAGGCCCAGCTTGCACAGCGAGTTTCCAGCGTTGATCTATTGACCGGCGCGTTGCTGTACGAATAAAGCGACAGGCCAGCAACGGTCGTTGACTACAGTCGCGGTTGTGGACGAACCGAATTTGGTGCTCGACGAGATCGAAGAACGATTCAGCGCGTTCCAACTCGTCCGCAAAACCGACCCGGAAGCGAAGGCATCGGCGCTATCGGAACTCGGCGCGAGCTCCGAGGTCGACGGCGACATCATCTTGGAGTTGTCCTCGACGTGGCCGCTCGGGCACCCCGACCGTTTCGACGAGGCACACATGTTGGCGGTACGTGCGCTCGAAGTCTTGGACCGCAACGGTGCGCGCGGCGTGGTCATCCAAGCCCCGCTCGGACCGCTCCGGCCAGTCGCCGGGTTCCTCGTGCAGCTAGTGACCCGTTTCATCGTGCGCCAACATCTCAAGCGTCAGATACAGCACATCCACTGGCTCTACGTTCGGCGCGAAGCCAACGCCGACTTGGACAACCCCTTTCGCAACAACCTCCGTCGGGCACGAATCGAAGCCGCCCGATTGGAACCCACCTTCGGGACGAATCCGTTGGGTGTCCCCACCTTCATCTTCGGAGGCGCAGCGTTGTCCTGGCTACTGGGTTCGCTACAAGTTCTCATCGCTGGGCTGAACACCTGGTACTGGCAAGCACTAGCTGCGCTGTTCGTATCGATCGTGACCGGTACAGCATCGTGGATCGTGGTTCGTGGCGCAGCCACCGCCCGACAGCGAATCAGTCTCACGACTCGACGTCCGATCAAAGCGCTTTATGAAACCGTCGGCAGATGCGGTGATCCACCTCGCGACGATGCTCGAATTTTCATCATCGTCGCACTAGTACTGGGAATCCTCGCCGCAGTAGCCATCCCGATCGGCCTAGCCATCGCCGGCATAGCCAGCCTCTGATTTTCCCGGGCTGCGCCCTCCAGCTGTCGCAATCCGTCGCCTAGCGGCTCCTCGATGCTCGGCTGCTAGCC
>CAZTDG010000043.1:14792-16907 GCA_964612655.1 uncultured Acidimicrobiales bacterium
CACGAACCCGCAGGGTTCGCAGACGCTGGCGCCTAAGGGATCAGACAGCAGCGGCGTCTTTTTTGGCTAGGTATTCGCGGAGCTTTTCATCCCCGTTTTCGCCGAAGAGGATCCAAGCAACTTCTGCTAGGCCATCGCCTTCTCGAATCTTGTCGTTGCGGACGACGAGATCGATCTTGGATCGGCGCAACATGAAGTCCTCGAGTTGGGTGATCATCTCGTGGCGGGCTGCGTGATAGAGCTCGACGCGGAGGTAATCGGCACTGGCCAAGATGTCTTGGCCCATCGCTGGGTCGGCGCGGATGTCGTCGAGCATGGCGAACGCACGACGGCCGTATCGGCGCCAAAGTCGTTCGCTGAGCGGCTCGACGCCCTTCTTGTGACGGAGATCGTCGAGCTTCATTCGCTTGGCTTGGCCCATGAAGTCGTTGCGAACGCCCTCCTCAGGTTCACCGAACCAATCCCCGAGGTCCTCCTCGAGGTCGAACCCAAGGTTCTTGGCCTCGGCGGCGACCTCTTCACCAACGTTGAGACAATCGGTGATCTTGCCACCGAAGATCGTGATGATCCTGCGGTCCTTGTCGAGGTCGATCTCATGTTTGCGAGACAACTTGGTCCAGTCGATGTGATCTCGGTTGTCGCCATCGTTAGGAACCACCAGCGGCCGAACTCCACAGCGCTCGGCGATGATGTCGTTTCTCGTGAGTGGAGCGATTAGGTCGAGACGCGAATTGATCTGTTCGAGCAGAAAGTCTCGGTCTTCATCAGTGACCTGCGTGACCGGGTCATCGACGCGGGTATCGGTAGTTCCAATCACGGAACGCCGTCCCATCGGGATCACGTAGAAGAGTCGCTGCGTGTCGTCGAAGAAGGCCAGGACCCGTTCGTTCGGGGTGATCTGGGGCACGACGAGGTGGATGCCCTTGGAGTAGGCGATCCGATGCGAAGTTCGGTTCTCCCACTTCGCATTCAATCCATCGACGAACGGTCCAGCGGCGTTGACGATGGCGCCCGCAGTGAGTGAGAACTCTTCTTTGCTCTCCAAGTCTTGGAGCGAAACCGTCCATCGCTTGTCGTCGAGCGTTGCGTCGAGCAACTCGACATAGTTGGCAGCCGTCGCTCCAGCTTCGATCGCCTGGCGGACGAAGTTCCACACAAAACGACTGTCGTTGTCGCGCAGATACGCGTCGTAGTACTCGATTCCGCCTCGGACGTTGTTGATGTTGACCGAGGGCTCTTGTTCCTTGATCTCTTCTGGGCCAAGGAACTGGGGGCGATGGGTCTGGAAGTTTCCGATCGCCCAGTACGCGGAGCTTCCGAGCGCTGCCAACCATGGTGGGAAGGGCGAGCTGTTATCGAGCGCGGCGAGGAAGCCGAGTTGGGTGATGTTCGATGGGTAGGCCTTGAGTAGCCGGTTCCGGCTCACCGACAGCTTTCGAACCAGGTTGACCTCGTAGTTCTCCAAGTACTTAAAGCCACCCCAGGCCAAGTTTGACGAGGACGAACTCGTGAACCCCGCCCAGTCGCCGCGGTCGATAATGGCAACGTTGAGGCCTCGACCAGCGAGCACAGCCGAAGACACCGCACCGTTGATGCCTCCACCAACGATGAGCACGTCGAAGTCGCCACCTGCGAGGCGAGCGATATTGCTTGCTCGAAGTTCCATGCCAACACCCTAGCCAAGCCTCCTCGCGTGCAATCGTTTGCAGGCACCACACCCCGCTCCAGTGACGCCATACTGTTCTGGGTATGGATGAAACAGCGGTCACGATCTATGACGCAGTGGGCGGCCACGAGTGGTTCGTCACGCTCATCGACCGCTTCTATGACGCGGTCGATACCGACGTTCTTCTACGGCCCATGTATCCCGACGACCTGACCGAATCGCGCGAGCACATGGTCAAGTTCCTCTCGCAGTACTGGGGAGGCCCGACCACCTATTCCGAAGAGCGCGGCCACCCGCGCCTGCGCATGCGCCACGCCCCGTTCGTCATCACCGCCGCAGAGAAGGACGCCTGGCTCAAACACATGCTGGCCGCAGTACGGCAAGGCGAACTTGACCCCACAATAGAAGAACGCATGGTCGACTACTTCACCATGGCCGCCACCCACCTG
>CAZTDG010000044.1:0-2015 GCA_964612655.1 uncultured Acidimicrobiales bacterium
ATCCGGCTACGGCAACCTCGCCAGCGACGTAGCAGCGCTCATCGCCAACTAGTTTCCTTGAACTCAGTGCCGGTGTACGCTCCGTCATATTTCCGTTGGGGTTCGACTTCCTTGGAAGTACCCCGGTCTCACGGACGGGTTGGTTTAGGGATTATGCCGCAAGCTACCGGGCAGAGTCGACTACATCACTCAAGCGCTCCCCGACGAAATCGCCGAAAATCGTAGTTCCTCTACCGAACCCGTTGCGGCCTGTAATTCGGCCATTCGGGTTCAGCGGAATGATGCCTGAAGTTGTAAGAGGTATGTAGTCGCCTGGGTCGGTTAATGGGTCGGTGAGTACGCCGAAATTTTGTCCCCGGGCGTTTTCATTGATTGTCAACCCGTTAACCGTCAACTGTCCGGTTCGCTGAGCTCCTAAGTCTCCAGCCTCACGTAGATAGCCAGGCCAGCGAACGGTTATTCGTTCTGGCACGTCACCTTTCAGCACGTTTGTTGTTTCGATTACCAGGCCGATGTCCTCAAATGTCCCGAAGTCTTCGCCAATTTCGAGGTCAAAACCGCCATAGAAACGAAGGCCAGGGATGACCTCAACCACTCGACCTTCGAAGATCAGTTCCGCCTCTGTGACTATTCCGGGTACATCTCCTGGCCCGTCTTCATCCTGAAAAATTTCCACAAACGGTAGATCATCACCGCTGACGCTGGCTTCACTGGTAGTTGTAGAACATGCAGCTGATAGAAGGGCGATGACCAGTAATAGAGCAGGCGTGTGCAACCTTTTGATATTCATTTCACTTAGTCCTTTCTGAGTCTTCTGATCTAGTAATCCGATCTAGTTGGTTTGTTCAACCTGAGTGGGTGTGAGGGTGAGGGTTTGGTCGTTTTTGCTGAGAATCACGGTTGACCCGCCGTCGAGGACTTCGAGTCCGAAGTCGTTGCTGCCGTCCCCAAGCCATAGGAGGTTCTGTAGATCGTCCGGTGGGTCGCAACCCACGTCCTCTGTTGCGAAGAACGTGGGACCGTCGTTTGATACGAGCGTGAAACCGGCCCCGCCCCATTCAATCGGGCCAGCACCGGCTCGGCCGCATGGCACAGAGACCAACCGGATGATGGGTATCGAATCGCTCACCTGAAAGGTGACCTCTCCATCGATAGGAGAGGGAGGGAATCCGCTTCGCTCTACGATCCGCCATACGTTCGCTTCCATCAGCGACCGTAACGCAGCGACATCGGCTTCATTGGCCACAGTCGTTGTGACTTGGCCCTCACTAGCCGTCGTGGCAGTAGTTTCGCCTTCACTCGCCAGAGTCGTCGCTTCAGCGCATGCAGTCGCTGCCAACAAGAGCAAAGAGAATACGATCGCAAATTTTAGAGTTCCGTTGCACATATTTGCTTCCTTCCGCCGTGGGCGGCTACATCGTTGTACGAAACACCGCGTTGCAAAGTTCCCGACGTATCTAGCGCGTTAGTCGTACCTCGATACCTTGAAACTCAGCGTCTTGGAACTCCCTCTCCATGTTGACGATCTTTGACCCCCACATGGTGTAATTCGTTCCACCACTTGGGATTGAGATTCCTTGAGAAGCGAACGGGTCTGGTGCACAAACAGGTGACCGATCAGGTTTAGTTTGGGTAGCGAGTGCAGTTGGGGTCTTGATCGACTCGTCCTCGATCCAGTAGCCGAGCGAAACGCTGTCATACCCCTCTGCTAGAACTACAACTATGACATTTGGTGGCGAAATCGATACGAGCGAGATGCTCTATGACGTAGGTGGCGATCGTCCTCACGATGGCGCCGATACCAAGACCGACGACACCCTCACCGTTACTCGCAGCGGCCCTCCTCCTTACTTGTCGCCGTCGAGTGCGTCTACCTTCCGGTCGTGCCCTCGGCGTTGGAAGTTCCGCTATATCGATCGCCTTCCCGACCCCGCCGGCGAAGCCGCAATCGCTGGCACGTTCGCGCATCGGGTACTCGAAGAGTTGATGGAACTGCCCGGCGATCAACGCACCAC
>CAZTDG010000044.1:2115-16811 GCA_964612655.1 uncultured Acidimicrobiales bacterium
CCATCGAAGCGGTTCCAAGAAGGCCGTCTCGAACAAGTCCTTCTGTATGCAGCTGCCGTTGAAGCATCCACCGGCGAACGTCCACAAGCCGCCCGCCTGCTCTACCTCGGCCAATGCATCATCGAGACCCCGGTTACCGAGGAACTGATCACCTCGGCGGTCTCGGCGCTCGAAGACACCTGGAACCAACTCAGCGCATCGATGGGCGCCGATGAGTTCAGCCCATCCCCAGGACCCCTCTGTGGTTGGTGCCCATATGCAGGCGAATGCCCCGAAGGTCTCAACGAGTTGGCGAGCCGCCACGCGAGCGGGCGAATACGGGCATCTGCACCCTCACTGCAGTTCCTCGAAGCCCAACCCGCAGCGTCCTAGGGAATCGCCACAGAAGGGCCGACAGCGTTCTCGGTGCCGGCTGAATTTTGCGGCCACTACGTTACGCAGCAATTCGAGTAGATAACATCACAACCATGTCGATCCACGCACACGATCCGGGAGCCCAAACTCCTACCCGGTTCCCTCCACCCGAGCTCACCCGCTCGACGGGTCCCCAGATCGACCACCTCTTTTCCACCCTGGTCGAGGCGACGTTCGACTTGATCGAAGAGATGGGTACATCGATCTCGTTGTTGCTGTATCTGCACGTGCCCCATGACGACCAGCCGATTCTTTTCGTTCGCCAACCGGCACCACACATGCTCTCCCCTACCGAGACGTTCCGGATGATGCACACGGTGATCATGTTGTCGAACGGCCGCAAGCCAAGTGCGGCGTTTCGCCACGGCGACCTGGCCGGCCACTACAACCGCACCAGTGGCGACCATTCCGACGGGCTCTTCGTCTACGGCGGCATCCAAACCACCGATGCCGCGACTCGGATCAATTCTGTTTCACGTGCGTTCGCACGCGTTCTGCATCAGTTCCATCTCGAAGACGACAACCAAGCCGCTCTTGAACAACGACCAGGTGTCCACGTTGAGGTTGTTGGCCAACTCGTCCAAGCAACTGTGGCCGTCACACCTGGCGCAACGGGACTTCACGCGACCGCAACCGCGGCCGACGCCGAACAGGCGGTGGCCCGTGCGACGATCCAAGCATGCGCCCCTGGTTTCGGCTTCGATGAACTACGCCGTATCAGCGTTGGAACCAGGACTGCAGTCCTCGTCGTCGCTCGCGACTTGAGCAACGGACTACGTCTCGGGCTCGCGATCTCCGAAGGTGACATCTTGCAGACGATCGCCCTGGCTGCGAAACGCGCAGTCGGTCACGACGACGCTGAACCCCAAGCCTGAATCGCGGCCTGCGGCAGAATCCACTTCGCAGCCGGGCCCACCGTTCCGTCGATCAATACACCGGTGACCTCCCATGCGTACAGCATGGTTTCAAAGGTCCAGCCGAGCGCTGCGGCGTGCTTCTTGGGAATCGTCGTGGTGATCTCTGGCGCAGCGTTGATGGCCTTGACGAGCATTTGACCGTCGACATGAGTGCCCACACGCGCACGCGTCAATCCGAGGACCACGCCGATCCAGTCCGCAACCTCTAGCTGAGCGAGAGCCTCTTGCTCCACAACGGAGTGCGGAGCGAGCGTGACCGGAGCGAAATAGGCCCCAGCCAGTCGATAGAGGTCAGTCATGGTCAGCTCTGCTGTCGACGCCAAGCCAGCGACCTCGGCCAACGTCGCCGCATCCGGCTCCGATGCGGCGAAGCCAACTTGGCAGGCTCGCAGGGCCTCATGGGCGACCTCAGAAGGCTCCGCGGCAAGCTCTTTTCGCAGCGCCGAGCGAATGACATCGGCGCCGTAGGCATCGAGCTCGTGGTCTCGCTCAGCGAGTTCAACAATTGTCTCCGGCTCTGATGAGGCGATACCCAACGGCACCCCGAAACGACGAAACAGCAAGGGAAGCGAAGCTTCGGAGACCACCGAAAGATCGTCGGCGATCGTCGATGTTGCCTTGCGAATAAGTGCTGTCGCGTCGCCGAGATCCATCGACTCGGCCACCACGCCACTTCCCGAGTCATCTTCTTTGGTGGCGTCGGCTAGCCCTGCAGGTCCGACGACAACGGCGAGCAACTGATCGTCGGCGATGGTGATGGACACGTCGTGTCGGTCACCGCTCTCGGCCTCGAAGGCCACGATCACTCCCCGCTCCCCTGGCGACTTCGGGTCCTGCAGATCCCACGCCTCAACCGGCTGATGTGTTCCGACGTCGCCGAGCCATCCATCGCCACCGGGGGCATCGCCACCTTCCACCCATTCGATGACCTTGACCGCTTGTGGGTGCGAACTCAGATGTGTGGCCAACGACCCGAGGCTTCCGCCTAAAGCCAGCCATTCCGACACGGCACTCGACGCCCACGCTTCGCCAACAGCTGCGGTCTCCACACCTTCGAGAACGGTTACGGAGTTCTCCAGCTCACCAAGAAACCGGTCACGCAGTGCCTTGTTGGAGATCGAGTCAGTGGTCACGATGAAGGTGAGACTACCGTGAAGCCATGCCAGAGCTTCCCGAAGTCGAGACGATTCGACGACAGCTCGAACCCGAAATAGCTGGTGCTCAACTGCGCAACGCCGACTCGCATTGGAGTGCAAAGTTCACTCCCGCGATCGAGGTGGTGGGCACGACGGTGGAGGCGATTGGCCGCCGGGGCAAATATCTCATCTTCGAACTCGACGACGGCAGAGAGCTGATCGCCCACCTCGGAATGACCGGCCAGTTCTCGATCGCCGAACCCGCCGACAGCCAATCAGCGCAAGGGCCTCACGTACGGGCGTGGTGGGGCCTCGACGACGGCCGAACACTCGTGTTCACAGACGTCCGCCGGTTCGGACGCCTTCATGCAGTAGACGCTGGCGACTACGCAGCGATTACCACGCTGCATCACATGGGGCCCGAACCGTTGAGCGATGACTTCACCGGCGACTCGCTCTACCGTGCGCTCGCCAAGAGTTCACGACCGGTCAAGACCCAGCTCCTGAGCCAACGACCAGTTGCGGGCGTTGGAAACATTTATGCCGACGAGGCGCTGTTCATCGCGCGAATCAACCCCCAAGCGCGGCGCGTCGGCAAAGAGCGCTGTCATGATCTGGCAGAGGCCATCCAGTCGGTCCTGCAGACCGGAATCGACAACGGCGGGACGACCTTGCGCGACTACACCCACGTCGATGGCGAGCAGGGTTCGAACCAGCATGACCTCGACGTCTACGGCCGAGGAGGCGAACCGTGCATCGAGTGCGGCCGTCCGCTGGCTCGCATAACCCTCGATGCCCGAACCACGACCTATTGCACCTTCTGCCAGCGCCATTAGCCGCAGGGTTCCATAGAGCACTACCATGGATTAGCTATGTTCACCGAGGCGAGTACGACGCTCGAGCCATATGGAACCTTTCCCCCGATCACCGCCGGGGATTGGCGAAACATGTACTACGACTCGCCGTTAGTCATCAATCACAACGCTGCGGTCATGGTCTACGACGTCATTTGGTTCTTCGTCAAGGACGAAGAAGAGGCCCTTCGTTTGACCGTCGTGACCTTCCGGATCGCCGTCAGCAGGTACAACTCCCACGCGCTTCCGCCGCCCGCGGCCTACACCGCGTGGTTGGCATCGATTGCGAGCAACGAAGCCCACCAATACCTCGAAGAGGTCCACGGCCGTAGACCAAGCTCGGCGCTGAGCGACTTCGAAGAGCGTCACCGTTCGGCATACTTCCTCGCCGACACCCTCCAAGAGATGCGTGCCGACTACAAGCTGGCGCTTATCTTGCGTTATCGCTACGACGTAACGCCGCTGTACCTCTCACATGCGCTGGATCTACGGCCACGCAAGGTGGCGCGCCTTTTTGTGAAGGCCCGAGAGGAATTCGCGGCCAATTCGTCGATGAAGCCCCATATGTTGCTGCAGGCAACACCACCTCGAAACGGCGCTCTTCCGCAGGTCGTTGAGCCCTATTCGAAGCGCGAAATGAGCCACAAAGTGCTCGGGTACGACTGGCGCGATTCGGACTTCCCGGTCATTCCCGAGAGAGATGAACGTCGCTCCAAGTGGGCAACTCTCATAATTGTGAGCATTATTCTTGTAGCGGTGGGAATTTTCGTAACGAGACCTGGGTCTGCAGAGCGTCCGTCGCTCGTTGATCCTGTAGGGATCGAGGAGACAATAAATGAGTAAAGTTCGATCAGTGCGGGCCAGCGCCATATGGCGGAGCCTCATTGCGCTCGTCGCTGCTCTCGCTCTCGTTGCGACCACCGCGACGCCCGTCGGTGCCCAGAACGGCCAGACCGATGAAGAGCGCCTAGAGGCCGAAGAGCAAGCGCTACTCGGCGTGATCACCAACGCCCAGCAAGCAATGGAAGAGTTTGAGGTCGAACGAACCCAAGTACTGGTCGACATCGAAGCCTCAACCGCAGCGATCGAAGGCTCGACCGACGCACTCGAACAGCTTGCGCTCGCTCGACGAGAGCCAGCCAGCATTCGCGTGAACGTCGCCTTGGAACGCTTCGTCTCCGGCGAACCAGCACAGGAAGCACTCATCCAAGGTCTCGCAGCGGCAGAGAACGACCCAACGCCATTCCAGCGTCAGGAAATTTACGAGGCGATCCTCGAGGAAGCTGATTCCGATATCGCCGAGATCGACGCTCAGACGCAGTCACTTCAGGCGGACCTTCCCGATCTCATCGGCCTACGTCAAACAGCAGCCGAACGCCTACTCACGATCGACGCGGTCGTCCGCGGCTTGCAGATCGACCTCGACGAGTCCCAACAACAGCTCGTGGTCGTCAGCGAAGCGCTCGAGTGGTACCGAGACGCAGCCAACCGCTCGGTACTTACCGGACGGCCAAACGCGAACGGAAACGCTCGTCCAGCGCTCGTGGTCAAGATCGACAACGTCCCACGTGCTCGCCCACAGACCGGCATCAACGGTGCCGACATCGTGTACGTCGAACTCGTCGAAGGTGGCGTCACCCGCTATGCGGCGGTCTTCCACTCAGAAGAGGTTGGAACGGTCGGCCCCGTTCGGTCGATGCGCACCACCGACATCAACTTGTTGCGTCCGCTGAACCAACCGTTGTTCGCGAACTCAGGCGCCAACCAGATCACGACCGCAGCGGTGAACGCTTCGCCGTTGGTCAACATCGGAGCCGCTACAGGTGCCGGCGGCGCGTACTTCCGCAATTCGGGCCGGCCAGCCCCACACAACTTGTTCTCGTCTACTGGCGCCCTGCGCAACGCTGGCGGAAGCGCTGGCGGCGCACCACCTGAGCTGTTCAACATTCGTCGCCCCGGAACCGATCTACCGAACGCGTCAGAAGCCGCAGGCGGCGTTCGCGTTAGCTACCCGAACACCAACGTGCGTTACGAGTGGGACGGATCGGGTTGGGCTCGCACCCAGGACAACGCAGCGACGGTCGATACAAACGGCGCCCGCACATCCCCAGAGACGGTCATCGTGCAGTTCACGACCTACGGCGTAAGCCCGGCCGATGCCAACTCCCCTGAAGCTCAGGTGGTCGGAAGCGGCGCAGCATGGATCTTTACCGAGGGACAACTCATCCGAGGCACCTGGGATAAGCCAACGCCAAACGCCGTGACGCAGTACTTCGATAGCAACGGCAATCCAGTGGAGCTATTGCCCGGCCGAATCTGGGTTGAGTTGCCACAGCCCGGTGGTGCATCGCTGCGGTAGGCCAGCCCGGTAATCTGAGCCAATGGCTCGACTCCACTACCGCTGCTCACCCTCTCAAGCAAATATTTGCCGTGGGCTCGACAAGCTACGCGAGGAGCTAGACGTCCCCGAGACGTTCTCCGACGAAGTAATCGCCGAGGCCCAGGCAAGCGCAGCGGCTGGCCCGCAGATTCCAGCTGGGAGCGCCGGAACGGTTGTGGTCGACCGCACCGACCTGGAGCTTGTAACGATCGACCCTCCCGGTTCGATGGATCTCGACCAAGCCGTCCACGTAGAGAAAACCGCCCAGGGTTGGCGGGTCTTCTACGCCATTGCTGATGTCTCAGCGTGGGTGACCCCGGGCGGTCTCATCGATCAGGAGTCTCGTGAACGCGGCGCCACGATGTATTCACCCGATGGTCGAGCACCATTGCATCCAATGGCCATCAGCGAGTCGGCCGCAAGCCTGTTGCCGGACCTGGACCGCCAGAGCCTGCTGTGGACGATCGACCTTGACGATGCCGGACACATCACCGACTCGCTCCTCGAACGGGCGATGGTGCGCTCACGAGCCAAGCTCTCCTATCGCGATGCGGCTGACCAGATCGAGCAGGGCGAACACGCAGGCCTTCTCGCGCTTCGCGAAGTTGGCCTTCGACGAGAACAACTCGAAATCGAACGAGGAGCGGTCTCGCTGCGGCTGGCTTCACAGGAGGTCGTTACTACAGACACCGGCTTTCAGCTCGTCTACGACGAGTCCTTGCCGATCGAGGGCTGGAACGCCCAAATCAGCCTGCTGACCGGCATTGCGGCAGCCGACATCATGTTGAAAGGCGGGACCGGGATCGTCCGCACCCTTCCGACCCCCGACGACCGCACCATCAACGAGCTTCGCCACATCGCTATGGCACTGGGAATCGATTGGCCAAAGTCTCGCAGCTACCCAGACGCTGTTCGAGCCCTCGACCCCAACGACCCTCAGGAAGCAGCGATGATCGCCCAATCCGCACGAGGGCTGCGAGGCGCCGGCTACGTCAACTTTGATGGCGAGTTGCCCAAACACACCGGGCACTCCGCAATCGCTGCTGACTACGCCCATGTGACCGCGCCGTTGCGCCGCCTCGGCGATCGTTTCGCGAACGAATGTGTGCTGGCGGCAATCGCTGGCACACGCCCTCCGGACTGGACCCTCGAAGCGCTCCCTGAGCTTCCCAAGCTCCTCGGCAATGCCCGAAACCGCGAGGGGAACCTCGATCGCGGGGTCCTCGACCTACTCGAGGCTGCGTTGCTCGTCGATCGTGTCGACGAAACCTTCGTTGGGCTCGTCACCAATATCGACGAAAAGCGCAACCGCGTTCGTGTGCAGCTCCGCGACCCGGCGGTAGTCGCCTACGCGGACGGGGCAGCGAGCCTCGGTGACGAAGTAGCTGTTCGCCTTACCGAAGCCGACATCGAGAAGCGTCGGGTCCGGTTCGTTCTCGCCTAGGCGAGAGTGGCTAGCTGATCACTCGATCGACAGCGAAGATCTCTGCGGCGGTCGTTCCGTCGCCAGCGACGGTGAGCAGCTCATAGCCATCATCGGTACAAACCAGGGTGTGCTCGAACTGGGCGCTGCGGCGTCCGTCTTGGGTCAGTGCGGTCCAGTGGTCGTCCCAGAGGTACAGCGACGGGTCGCCCAGGGTCAACATCGGCTCGACGGTGAAAGTCATCCCCGTCTCAAGCACGGTCTTGGCGCGAGGGTCGTAGTAGTGCGGAATCTGCAGGTCACTGTGGAAATCGGTTCCTACGCCGTGGCCAATGAATTCTCGAACCACGCCAAGGTTCTGCGCTCGTGCATGCCGCTCAATGGCCCGCCCGATGTCGTGCACCTTGGAACCGTTTCGAACGGTCCGGATTCCTTCCATCATCGCGATATAGGTCTCGGCCACCAAGTGGCGAGAATGCTCGTCTACGTCACCGACGAGGAAGGTGCAGCTGTTGTCCCCATGCACACCATCGACATAGACCGTTACGTCGATGTTGATGATGTCGCCGTCCTCAAGTGGACGTGAATCAGGGATGCCATGGCAAATAACTTCGTTCACCGACGTGCAAACCGACTTTGGAAAGCCTCGATAGTTCAATGGCGAGGGATACGCCCCGCGGCGAACGGACTCATCGTGAACGATCTGATCGATCTTGTCGGTCGTAATTCCAGGTTCGACGAAACCGCCCGCGTGGATCAGCACCTCGGCTGCCATGGCTCCGGCCTTGCGCATCGCAACGAGCTCTTCGGGGCTTCGAACCAGGCTCGAAAGCGAAGGTCCGGGGTCGCCGGAGTCTGCGTAGGGCGGTCGAGCGATCGTTGCAGGCACCGATCGGCTCAGTCCAATAATCCCCGGCCGAATTGGAGGATCGGATTCAGGGGCGGTGATTTCGTTTCGTTTACGTTTGCGCTTGGCCACTGGACCCAGTCTAACAACGAAGCTGCTACCCGAGCCGCTCGACGCGAGCGTTGAGTTCGTCCACATCATGAACGGTGAAGCGCGACCCGCTGGTCGTGATCAGCCCATCATCGCGAAGGCGGCGTAGCTCTTTGACGACGGCCTGACGGCTTACTCCGGCCCACGCGGCTAGATCTTGCTGGGTAACCGGCGAACGAAGGGTCATTACGCCATCCTCGCCAATGGAACCGAACCGATCGACGAGTTCGTGCAATCGGCGAATGACGCGGCCACTCACGTCGTCTACGGCGAGTTCGAGGTGCCGTGCCGTGGCGGCACGAAGCTTGAGGCTGAGTTCCTCAAGAATGGCGGCGTTGAACGACGCGTCGGTGCGGGCCAGCTGCTGCATCGCGGCCCGGTCGAGCGCGAGTACCTCCGTGGGCCCAGTCAACGCGAATGCGCTGGTCGGCCGTGCGTAATCATCGAACACCGATGCGGCCCCCATGAGGTCACCGGGACCGCAGACCTCGACGAGTGCCTCGCGGCCATCGTTGCCGCTAACGGTCAACTTCAGATGACCCTGCACCACGAAATAGGCTCCGGTCGGCGAATCCCCTTGCAGGAAAAGCTTCGATCCGCGCTCCACATGTCGCAAGGTTGCACGGGAACGGATCGTCTGTTGGTGCTCGACACTTAGGCGTTCGAAGAAGCCCCCAGCCACTTTCATATGTCCGTACGATACCTGCGAAGGTTGCTAGGCAAGCGGGAAACACCTCAGGGTTACAAGAATTGACCAGTGGTCGTCGCGATAGCTCACTATCGTCAATGATGTGCTCCGCCACAGATGTGACCCCAAGCGAACTCGGCTTCTGGTTCTAGCCATTTTGCTAGCGCTATTGGCCTCGGCGTGTGCCGAGGACGAACGGCGAGCCCTTCGCCTGACATCCACCTCTACGACAGTGGAGACCGGAGTACGAATCCTCGCCGACAACTGTCCCGGACCAAACGCCGTCCGCTTGTCGGTACGCGACGAGATTCTGTGGGAAATCCAAGCCCCAACCATCGACCCAGACGCCCCGGCCGAAGCCATCGACACAGATGTAGTGGTCGAGCCGCCAGCGTTGGCCGAGTTCATCGTGGGCCAGGCCCCAGAGGGCTGGGAAGAGACCGTACCGCTGACGACCAACCTCGAATCGGGGATCCGCTACACGGTCAGCACGTCACCCTTTGGCCAACGCGTCGACTTCGCCACACCAGACCTCCAACCGGGCCTGCTGTGGGACGGTGTCGGCGTTATTCAGTTCAACCCTGATCTCATCAATCAGGACTGTTCGGATCCTGCCGATCTCGGGCTATTCGCCCAAAACATTTTGGCTCTCGTTGCGCTTGGCGGTGTCGCTGCAGCGTTGGTACTGGTCGCGCTCATCACCCTGCTCTTCATCATCACTCGCCGGTTCAGCCGGTTGCGAGCGATCGAGAAGAAGGCTGAACGGGCTGAACGAGAAGCCGAGCCCAGCTCCGGAGCCGGCTAGCGAATTTCGACCTCGGCTAGAACGTCGGGGCCCGATTGAGGAAATAGTCCTCGGCGTTTCGGCGACGACGGCCACGGATTTCGTCTACTCGGTCCGCGACGGTCGACGGTGCAGCTTCGGGAACGAGTAGTCCCGACACGGTTCCATAGTTTTGGCCCAGAACTCGTGCGGTGTCTCCACCGAGTGCCTGATCCACCACGGTGGCGTACACGTTTCGGAAGTCGGTCGTTACCGCGAAGTTTCCTCGATCATCGAGACTGCCCAGCGGCGGCGCTTCGCCATAGAGGCCACCGGTAACGCGACGCCCAACGGCGAACAGATGGTTTGAGGTTCCGTGGTCGGTGCCGCGGGAGCCGTTGGCCTCAGCTCGTCGACCGAACTCGCTGTACAGCACGACGACTACCCGTTCGGCCATCGATCCGCTGAGCGTGCTGAAGAACGTGTCGAGCGCAAGATCGAGATCCCCGAGAAGGTCAGCGTGGGTACCGACGCCGGAGTTCGCCCCGATCTGGTTGTCATGGGTGTCGTACCCGCGTTGGACAACGTTGACGATCCGGGTGCCGAGGTTCAAGTTGATGACCCTTGCCGCCAGCACCATGTCGGTTTGCAACCTCGAGGCGTCCGGCAACTCGGTTTGATACGCACCAGCGACGTCACGGGCGGCAGCCACGGACTGGGCGCCGACCTCGCCGACAGCATTGGCCCACGGCGAGGTATCGGCGCGACGCATCTGATTGATGGCGCGATACATGCTGACATCCCATGCTTGAGACCGGTCGGAACCGTAAAGCGCGGTCCCGCCTCGATTTGGAAGGTCGGTCACCTCGGCCTGATTGCCGCGCAGATGCAGCGGCACACCTTGGCCACCGATCGAAACGCCAGCGAACTGGCCGCTGTCCGCGGTGTCGAGCCAACGACCCAACCATCCGGTCGCCGAAATGGCGCCATTGGGGTTGCCCGATTGCCAGCGAGCCATGTTGGAGAAATGGCTCAGGTCACGGTTGGGGTCGCCAACACCTCGAACGACGGCGACGTCGCCTCGGCGGTATCGGGTCGCGAGACGTCGCAGACTCGGGTGCCACGACAGATTGTCGGGGCCGCTATGAGCGCTACCTTCTGCGATCGAAAGGGCTCCTCGGAGATCTCGATAGGCGCCACTGCCGAACGGCCCCAAGGTGTTGAGGCCGTCGTTGCCGCCGTCGAGCGTGACGGTCAAGACGATGGTGTTCGTGCCGCTGGCCTGCGCTTGTGCCGACGCTGGTGTGAGCGCAGGGCCAACCACTGCGCCCGCCCCGACAGCAAGGGCAGCTTGCAAGAATCGACGTCGCTGCATCGTGGAAAGCGGGCGTCCGGAAACGGCAGCGGCCCCCAGTGTTTCAACGGTTTCGTAACTGTTATCCATCATGCGCACTGCACCTCCGGTGCAAACATGCCGACAGCGAATGGTTCACTAGTCATCGCCCAAGGTCGTTCGGCCTTCGTGGTGTTCAACAATTCGGCCATCGCGTCGCGAGTTGCCGTGGAAGCATCGAAGATCGAATAGAACCGCAAGATCTCGTCGACTGCGTCTTGGGTGCTCAGTCGCTCGAGGTTCTGGAGAATGCCGCGGTCTTGAGCGGTCCACTTCAGGTGGTTTACCCACGCCGCTTTGTTCCACTGCCGTGCGGTGCTGAGCCAGAAATCGTTCTGTCCCCAGCCAGCGACACTCGGTGGATCGAACAGTGTCATGCCCATGCCTTCCATCCTCCACCGGACTGCTTCGTCTCGGGAGGTGAGACCATTGCGGCGCATGATGTCGACCATGAATTCCGCTGGACTCTTTACGAGCGCATAGCGAGAGCGGTCGGCCCAGAACTCGTCGTGGAGCAGGATCGAGCGCAGCAACGGGCCGATGGCCAGGTTGGATTGGCGGAAGCCGGATGCGAGTTCGTCAACCACTGCTTGGCTGGGATTGTCATGCACGTAGAACTGGAACATCTTGCGGGCGATGAACTGGGAGGTCTCGACGGCCTTGGGCCCGGTGCACAGCGCATCCAACGTGTCTTCGGCATCCCAATTGCGGGTCGTGCCGAAGAGTGCCTTTTGGGAGTTGTCGTGCTCGCTTGCCTGAAAGATGTAAGTCGCGTCGTACTCGAAGTTGTTTTCTCGGGTGCGTCCAATCGTGTTGTGCCCCGTCCAGGCCTTGGCCATCGACACCACGTCCTGTTCGGTGAAATTGCCGTTTCCGACGGTGAAGAGTTCCATGAGCTCACGAGCGAAGTTCTCTTGCTCGGCGCCCTTCACGTTGGTCTCGTTGTCGAGGTACATGAGCATCGCTGGGCCGAAGCTGATTCGCTCGAGGAGGTTGCGAAAGCTCCTGCGGCCAACCTGACGCATGTCCACGTGTTGATCCCACAACGGTTCCGCGAGTTCGATCTTGTCGCGACCAGAGGTGAAGTGGCCGTGCCAGAAGAGCGTCAACTTCTCCTCGATGGACGGCGCCGAGGTGACCATCCGGTCGACCCACCACTCGATCATCTTCTCTTGCGATACCCAGTGTTGGTCACCGGATGCGAACGCTCCGAAGCCGGGCAACCCCGGCGTGTCGGTGTCGAACAATCGCTCGACAGCAGCTTCTTCAGACATCCCAACGAAGGAATCGATCTGGGCGGTCGTGCCCCCGACGGCAGCCCGTCGAAGCAGGTGGGCTGCATCTTGTCGATTTAGCGTCATCTCGTCTCCCTCGGCCGTTGATTTCACAGGAGGCGACCCAAAGGCCCCCGCCTGAGTGATCCTCCCGTACGGTTTCGGCGCGTTCGGTGAGGCTCTTTAGGGATTATATTACGGAATTATGACGACGGTTGACAATCTGTCATATTTCATCGATGGGGTTGAACAACATCCCCACGCATGCGCCGCCGCCGTCGCGGTCCTCGACGATGGTCTCGCCACCGTGGGCTGCGGCGATTTCGGCGACCATCGCTAGCCCAAGGCCTGAGCCAGGCATGGTCCTGGTGGCATCGACGCGATAGAAGCGGTCGAAGATGCGCTCTCGTTCATCGACAGGGATTCCTGGGCCGCGGTCACACACCAGAATCTTGCGATGCGAAACGGTGATATCGATGGGAGTATTCGCAGGGCTGAACTTGACCGCGTTGCCGATGAGGTTCCCGACTGCGCGTTCAAGGGAACGCCGGTCGCCGAGAACCTGAGTCTCGCCTTCACCGTGTACCTCGATGAGACGACCCGTACGTCGACGAGTTCGCTCCGCGGCTTGTTCGCACATGTTGCAGAGCTCGACATGGCTGAAGGACCCAGGTGTAAGCGTCCCGGTTCCCGTCGCAGAATTTACCAACTCGCTGACCAAGTCGGTCAGCTCGACAACCTCACCGTTCATGTCGTCCAAGATCGCTTGACGTTGCACGTCGTTCATCGAGTCACTCCGTCGACGAAGTACATCGACGTTTGTACGCAAGCTCGTCAACGGCGTACGAAGTTCGTGGTTCGCATCGCGGACGAGACGCTCTTGTTGCTCGCGCGAGGCACGCAACGCGGACAGCATCGAGTTGAACGATCGCGCAAGCGCTCCGAGCTCGTCATTGCTCTCCACACGCAAGTCGGCATCGAAACGGCGTGTCTCGGCAACCTGTTCGGTGGCGGCAGCTAGACGGGCGACCGGCCGTAGGACTCGGTCGGCGACGAGCCAACCGACGAAGGCCGCGCCCAGCGAGCCCACGACGCTAATGACGACCAGCCAACCCCGTAGGCCGTCGAGTGTTTGGGTGACGTCGGTGAGCGATCGACCGACCATGAGCGCTCCACGCGGGTTCGAAGACACGAGCACTCGGTAGGTTTCGCCGTTGTCGGCGAGCCGGTCGAAAGTTGCTCGCGTTACGGTGTCGGCGTTCTCGATTTCGGCGATCTGGAAGTCCTCTTCACCGACGGGCAAAATCGACCCGGAGATACGCGATACCTGGCTGGCCCCTGGCTCAAGTATTTGGATACTGGCATCTGCTCGCAGGAGCGCGTTGATGGTTCCGAACTGGATACCGAACGCGAGGTCCGAATCGACCGGGAGGTCGGCAACGCTCAGTCCCTCTTCGGTTTCACGCGATCGTGTGAGCAGGAACTCGTTGACCTGGTTGTTCAGCTCGCGCTCGGCCGAGATGTAGGCCAGAAAGCTCGCGCCGAACAACATGACGGCTACGACGCCGCCGATAACGAGCGTGATTCGCCAACGCAGGCTCACGTCAGGCTCGTGCGGTGTATCCCACACCTCGTACGGTGTGGATCAATCGTGGAAGGCCGTCGACCTCGGTTTTGCGGCGTAGGTAGCCGATGTAGACGTCGAGTGACTTCGAGTTGGTTTCGAAGTCGTAGCCCCAGATTCGCTCGTAGATGACCTCGCGGGTCAACACGATTCCTTCGTTGTGCATGAGCAGGGCCAGCAATTCGAACTCGGTCTTGGTGAGTTCGATCGGCTTGCCGGCTCGAGTTACTTCGCGGCGTGCGAGATCGAGTTCCATGTCTTCGACGACCAGGCTTTCGCCCACCTGGTCCGAATCATCGAGAACGGAGCCTCGCCGGACGAGTGCACGGAGTCGAGCGAGCAACTCTTCTAGGTCGAATGGTTTCACCAGGTAGTCGTCGGCACCAGCGTCGAGGCCGGCTACTCGATCGGCGATCTCGTGGCGGGCGGTGAGCATGAGGATTGGTGTTCGTAGGCCGTTCGACCGGATTCGTCGACACGCCGTTAGCCCGTCTACCGAAGGCATCATGACGTCGAGGATGATTACTTCGGGTTCGGCGACGGCCGTTGCTTCCAGAGCCTGTGCGCCGTCGCTTACCGCGTGGACTTCGTAGCCCTCGAACGTCAGCGCTCGCTCCAGAGCCTCACGAACGCTTTGATGGTCCTCCGCGAGGAGGAGTTTTGTCGATTCTGCGGTTCCCATACGTACAACCGTAGAAGAGCGCAGCCCCCGTTGACGGGAGTCTGCGCGCTTCTTCAGAATTTCTTCTGCCCGAAAAAGTCCTGTTTCTGGCCCGAAGTTGCGGGAAATTCAGTCAGCAGAGCAGCCCGAGCGAAGCGAAGCTGCGATTGCG
>CAZTDG010000045.1:0-9027 GCA_964612655.1 uncultured Acidimicrobiales bacterium
CCCGCCAGCTGCGCCCACCTCGGTCGCGCCAGCTCCCGCAGATGCCGAACGCTTGGATCTACCCGAGGGAAGTACGGGGGCGTGGGTCGGGCGCACACCGATGGGCTCGGCGCTGGTTATCAGCTTCGCCCTCTCGCTCATTCTGGGGATAGTGGTGTCAGCGCTTAGTTCGTGGTGGGTCCTGGCCATCTTCGCTCTGTCGCTGTTGTTCGTATTGTCGCTGTCGAGTTTCAACGTGAGCGCCGGACCAACCGGCGTACGAGTGAGCGGCATGTTTGGCTTCCCGCGGATCACCGTGCCACTGGCGGAGATCTCCGAAGTCTCGGCAGGGAGCGTTCGTGCGCTCGAGTACGGCGGGTGGGGCTGGCGGATCAAGAAAGGGTCGACCGCCGTGCTCACCCGTTCGGGCCCGGCGTTGTCGATTAGTCGGACCGACGGAGCGCTATTGCACGTGACCATCGATAACCCCGAGAAACCAGCTGCACTACTCTCCACCTTGCTCGATCGACGGGCAGACGCATGATCCTCACCCTCGACCTCGCATCAGATCGTCCACTCTTCAACCAGATCGTCGATGGCGTGAAACGCTCGCTCGTCGACGGACAACTCGAAGCTGGGGAGTCGCTACCACCTGGCCGGGAACTCGCGGCGGCGCTCGACGTCAGCCTCGAGACCGTGCAGCGTGCCTATCGCCAACTCGCCGACGAAGGAGTCGTGACCTCCCGGGTCGGGCGGGGCACCCGAGTCGCCGAGTCGATCGACATCGACGCGATGGAACTCTCCAGCTCGGTCGATGATCTCGTCGAGCAAGCTCGTGCCACCGGCATTTCCCGGGAACGCCTGATCGAGTTGATCGAATCCTCCTACGGCTGAGATGCTGTCGTCATGGCTTGGGGCTCAGTTGCGATTGCCTTCCTCTCAGCGGCGAAATGAACCATCCGTCATCGAGGGTCAGACCCCGAGTGACGGACCTCGGCGGGGCCGCAACAAAATTCTTGGAACCTCCTGTGGAGTCGGTGGCGTTTAGGGCCAAACGACAGACAACGGGAGTCTTCCGATGCACACCACCAAACCAACACAATGGCCACTTTGGATTCGGCTACTACTGCCGGTCCTCACGCTTGTTCTAAAGAGCGTCGGGACCGTTGCTGACGCACGTGACCGTCGTCGAGATCAGCGCCAAGCCATGGCCACCATCGATCTCCGAGACAGCGACTATTTCGCCGACGTGTGGGCGAGGCAGCGGCACCACCTCAACTACTAGGTTCAGCGTACGCGCGCTGCGCTAGCGGCCGCCCGCCACGTTCACGAGCGACCCGTTGACGTAGCCCGCTGCGTCGGACGCGAGGAACAGAATGGTTTCTGCGACCTCGTCAGCTTGGCCTACCCGTTGCATCGGGATGTTTTTGTAGAGCCGCTCGAGCCGGTCGCCCTCGTGGATGTCGGTTTCGATCAGGCCCGGCCGAACGGCGTTTACCCGGATGCCGTCGAGCGCCAGCTCTTTGGCGAGCCCGATCGTCATGGTGTCCATTGCGCCCTTGGTCGCGGCGTAGTCCACGTATTCGTTCGGGCTTCCGAGATAGGCGGTGAAGATGAGCGAGTCCTAGGACAGCTCACAACGAAGGCGCACTTCGACGAGTCCGAGCGGATCTGCACCGCAAACGTCGGTCCCGCCGCCACCGTTGTAGCTGTCGAGGCCTCGGCCGCCATCGAGAACGTCGGGACGCGTGCCGCCGACGAGGTTGTCATCACCGCTGCCTCCGAAGATGACGTCGGCCTTCTGGCCGCCGCGAAGTTCGTCGTTCCCTGCGCCGCCGTCGATAGTGTCGGTTCCCTCATTGCCGCGGAGGTCGTCGTTTCCTTCGCCGCCAGCGAGTGTGTCCTTGCCCTTGCCGCCGGAGACGAAGTCGTCGCCGTCTCCAGCGAGTACAACATCTCGTCCTTGGCCAGCGTTGATGATGTCGTTACCGCCAAGGCCGCAGATGGTGTCGGCACCGTTGCCAGCATTGATCACGTCGTCGCCTTCGGTGCCAAGGATGACATCGGGTCCACTGGTTGGTCGGTCACCTGCGCCGAGATCAACGGTGATGGGAAGCCCGTTGCACTGGGTGCGCTGGAGCGGCAAGGCGAAGACGTCGATCTCTGTGAGGCCGCCGTTGACGGTGATCGTGGGGCCCGCCGTTCGCGATGCGCCCTCTGGAAGCCACTGGTCGGCGAAGCCGAAGTCGAAACAATCGGTGACTCGAAGGCGATACTCGCCGTTATCTGCCACGACGGTTTGGTTGAAAAATGCAGCTGGAAGGGTGAAAACGAGCGCGCCGTCGCTTTGGTACGACTCGATGCACTTCGGCACCTCGACGTCGTCTTGATCGGGATAGACGAGGTTCAGAAGGGTGCCGGTGGACGGATCGAAGCTTGAGGTCAAGTCGACATCGAGTCCGGAGCGGACCTCGCCGTTCGCCACCGAGACGGTTTGGGCATCGGTGACAGTTGCAGCGTCGTTCCAGAACCGAAGAGCTGCGCCGAAGGATGTGTTCTGCTCGGAAAGGTCGGTGCACTGAATGCTGACGACGTACTCGCCTGGTTGGACGGCCAACTGCCATTCGGGGCCACGTTCAACGAAGGGCAAGCTGTAAGTCACAGGGCCCTCGAAGGTAGCGATGTCGCTGGTGCCGACAATGATGGGTCCGCAGGCGGCATCGGGGTCGGCACCGGTGATTCTCCCGCTGAGTAGGGCTTGCCCGATCGTGACTTCGAGTTCATTGCTTCCCGGTTGGACCTCAAAAACACTGTCCAGATAAAGGCCCCCTGGGGTGAACCCATCGACGGGAACCCCATCGAAATACGACAGTGGCGCGATGTTGCTGTCTCCGCCGAGACATTCCCCGCCTACCAAGACGGTCACTCGCCGACCTTCTTCGACGACTACCGAGGTTCTTGGTCCTGGTGCCGACGCAAAGGCATTCGAGATAGTGGAGGGGCCGTTATCGAACTGATCGATGGCGGATTCGTCGACAAAATGGGTGCAGATTCCCGCAGGTGCCAGGGTGCCGTCGGGCCAACGGACTGTCACATCTATGGTCGTGTCGCCGGTTTGGCCCGACGCGGTCGTTGCTGTCGCTGCCAACACGGCGAGTAGCGCCGCAATTATTGCCACCGTTAACGCAAGTATTCGTTTGAGTTTCATTTGTCTCCCACCGATCCATCGCCTGGGGCCATACTGGCACCCGCTGATACAGGGTTCTAATCAATCAGCGAATCGGTGGGATCGATCGACCGTTTCTAGACTGCGGGTGATGACGGCATCGCTCATGATCCAGGGGACTAACTCGAACGCTGGCAAGTCGGTGCTGGTCGCTGGTCTTTGCCGCGCGTTTGCCAATCGGGGTTTGTCGGTGCAGCCGTTCAAGCCGCAGAACATGTCGAACAACGCCGCGGCCGTTCCCGGCGGAGGAGAGATCGGTCGTGCCCAGGCGCTGCAGGCGCTGGCGGCTCGGGTCCCGTTGTCGGTGCATCACAACCCGGTGCTCCTCAAGCCTGAATCCGACCGTCGCTCCTCGATCGTGGTGCACGGGCATCCGGTAGGCACGCTCGATGCATCCCGGTTTCGTTCTGATCGGTCGCAGCTGCTCGCCCCAGTGTTGGAGAGCTTCGAGCATCTTCGATCGCATGCCGACATCGTTGTGGTCGAAGGTGCTGGGAGTCCGGCCGAAACGAATCTGCGGGAGGGCGATATTGCAAACATGGGGTTCGCTGTCGCCGCGAACGTTCCGGTGTTGCTGGCGGGCGACATCGATCGTGGGGGAGTGATCGCATCGCTGGTCGGTACCCATGTGGTGCTCGACGACACCGACCGCTCGATGGTGCGTGGCTATCTGATCAACAAGTTCCGCGGCGATGTCGGACTGTTCGATGCTGGACTCACCGACATCACGACCCGCACCGGTTGGCCGTCGCTTGGTGTTGTCACATGGTCTAGCGATTTGGCGGCTCTACCGGCAGAGGATGCAGTCGTTCTGGAAGACCGCGACCGCGGCGATGGCGACATTCACATCGCCGTCCCGATGCTGAGCCGCATCGCGAACTTCGACGACCTCGACCCACTGCGCCTCGAACCCGACGTGACCGTCACCATGGTGCCGCCGGGCCAACCCTTGCCGGTCGCCGACGTGGTGCTGATCCCCGGTACGAAGTCGACCATCGCCGACCTCGAGTTCTTCCGGGCACAAGGCTGGGACACCGATCTAGCCACCCACGTTCGCCGTGGCGGCCGAGTGGTCGGGGTCTGCGGCGGCTATCAGATGCTCGGATCGGTCGTCAGTGACCCCGACGGCGTCGAAGGTAATCCGGGCGCGGCCGAGGGGCTGGGTCTGCTCGACGTGGCAACAACACTGTTGGCCGACAAGGTCACCCGACCTGTCATCGGCGCCGAAGTAGAAACCGGCGTGCCGGTCACCGGCTATGAGATCCACGTCGGGCGTACCGACGGGCCGGGCCGAGAGCGTCCGTGGCTCACCATCGAAGGCCAGGACGTAGGGGCTGCTTCTGTCAATGGTCGGATCGTCGGAAGCTACGTCCACGGTCTGTTCGCGAGCGACGAGTTCCGGGCCGGCTATCTCGCGCAGCTCTGCTCCGGACGCAAGGCAACCGGCCTGCACTACAGCGAACGGGTCGACCAAGCCCTCGAAAGCTGGGCCGCACAACTCGAAACCGAACTCGACATCGAGCAGATGCTGAGCATCGCCTTCGACACCCAAGGCTGATTTCGAGATAGCTCGTTTGTACAAGACCGCGTGTCGCTCCTCCTTCACACTTGGCCTCATGGAGAACGCGCTGAGGTGGTTGACGTTGGTGTCGGGGGTGGCGATCATAGGGTGATCGCATGCAGGTGATCGGGGCAGGATTCGGCAGGACCGGCACGCTCTCGCTGAAGCAGGCTTTGGAGGAGCTCGGGTTTGGCCCGTGCTATCACATGCAAGAAGTGGGGCGCCGGCCGTCGCACGTGCGGCTTTGGCTGGAGTACGCCGAGACCGGAAACGCCCGGTGGGATGAGTTGTTTGAGTCGTTCGAATCGGGTGTGGACTATCCGGTCGCCAATGTGTGGGCCGAGCTCGCCGACTACTACCCAGATGCCAAAGTGATTCTGACCGTGCGCGACCCCCAGCGTTGGTGGGAGAGCACCAACTCGACGATCTATGGATTCCGCACCGCCTTCGCGCCATGGTTCCTCGCTGCGGTCCCACACATCGACCGGTTCGTAGACATGGTCGAGAAGTATGTGTGGGAGGGCCTATTCGACGGGCGATTCACCGACCGAGATCACGCGATCAGCGTGTTCAACGACCACGCCGACCTCGTCCGGTCCACCTGCCCGTCCGAACGGTTACTCGAGCTCGAGGTAGCGCAGGGCTGGGAACCGCTGTGTGCGTTTCTCGACGTTCCGGTTCCGGACAAACCGTTCCCTCATGTCAACGACACCGCTGAGACACGGCGCATGGTTACGTCCGCGTACTATTTCACCCGGGCACTTCCGTTCGTGGCCGCTGCAGGAACCGCCCGCGTCGCCATCTCGCGGCTCCGCTAACCACCTTGTCTATGCCTCTCCAATAGGGGTCGCCCGAGTGGTCATCGGCGATGGACTGGCTGAATTGCCGTTCGGCGGTTCGCTCGACGACGATGGGCTATGCCACAGATCTCCCTCGACGACATCGAGTCCACCACCTTGAACGCCTTGGTCCGCCACGGCGCGAGCGAGGAGGTTGCGGCTCAAGTCGCCCACGCGGTTCGTACCGCGGAGTGTCGGGGCAACAAGATCTGCGGGCTCTACTACGTGGAGAGCTATTGCCGGCAGCTCGAGACCGAACGGGTCGATGGCAACGTAACCCCGACGGTCGACCGGCCCCGACCCGGAGTGGTGCGCGTCGATGGGAAGCTCGGGTTTGCCCAGAGTGCTTTTCAGGCGGGATTCGACACCGCCGTCGAGGCAGCGAAGGAGAGCGGGGTGTGCGGCTACTCGATCGAACACACCCACACCTGCACGTCGTTGGGCTACTTCACCGAGCAGTTAGCGAGCGCCGGGTTCCTCGCGCTCGGAGCCACGAACGCAACGCCTCGCGTGGCACCACCAGGAGGACGCAACCGTTTGTTGGGGACCAACCCCATCGCGCTCTCGGTTCCCGACGGGGAAGGCGGAGTGGCCTTCGGGTTCGACTTCAGCACAAGCGCGGTCGCGCTCGGCAAGATCACTATGGCTGTGGCCGCTGGCGAGTCGATCCCTCTCGGTTGGGCTGTCGATGCGGATGGTCAGCCAACTACCGACCCGAAGGCAGCCCTCGAAGGGTCGCTCGTGTCGGCGGGTGGCTACAAGGGCTTCGGCATCGGGCTTCTAGTCGAGCTATTGGCCGCCGGTCTCACGGGCGGAAACCGAAGCGTCGATGTACCGCCACTCAAGGCTCCCGAAGGCGCTCCCCACAACCTGGGCCAGTTCTATTTGATGATTGACCCGGGCGCCTACGAAGCCGATGCGTTCATGACGCTGATCGACCAACTCAAAGCAGATGTCGCCAACGACCCCGGCACTCGCCTCCCCGGCAGTGGGCCAGCAGACCCCGACACCGTAGAGGTCGACGAAGACACCTGGGCCCTGATCTCATCTCTCGCTGGATAGGCCCGCGCTAGGGAATCTAGGAACGGTCAACATGAATAATTCATGCCCAGCGTTCCTAGATCGCCAAGACGGTGTGGTCCGAAAGCTTGAGGAGATCTTGAGTCGAGATTTTCTGGGGGTCCGTCGAATCAGGTGATGTCCCAACCTTTGAGGAGATCACCGTGTCAATCAGTCAGTCAATCGCCCGTTCGCGGGTGGGGGCGTTAGCGATCGTCGCCGCTTTGTCGGCCTCGACGATCGTCGCTGCGCCGCTCGCGGCTCAAGCCACAGGCGACACGTTTGCCTGCGACCCTGGCTTCTACCAAGTCATATCTGGTCAGCTCGCCGAGCTCGATCCGGCGAACAACTCCTACAGCACCATTGGTGTCGATGGTGCGAGCTATAACGCCATGGGTTATCGCATAGCCGATGGCTACATGTACGGCATTCAGGGCGCCAACCTGATTCGGGTTGACGCCACCGGCGCCATCACGGCGGTAACCGCCCTCGACATTCCATCGGGTTCCTACACCGGCGATTTCGGTGACGACGGCCTGTTGCACATCAGCCGTGGCGGCCGCAACTGGTACGCGGTCGACGTCGACACCGGTCAGGCAACGGCTATCGCCGAGCTGTCGGGCAATGTTGGCGTTGCCGACATCACCAACGTCTACGGCAAGTTCTACGGCATGTCAGGAAGCGGCCAACTGATTCGCTTCGACCTCGACGCCAAGACGGTGACGAACGTCGGTGCGGTGTCCGGTCTGCCCGGCGGTTCGATTGCGTTCGGTGCAGCATGGTCGTCGGCCGGCGGCAACCTCTATGTCGGCCGGAACTCCGGTGAGATCTTCCAGATCACCGGCTACTCGACCGGTTCGCCTGTCGCCACGCAGGTCGCCACGGCGTCGGCGACGAACTCCAACGATGGAGCGTCATGTGCCCTTGCCGCGGCGCCGGCCGGCATCCCCGACGTCGACGGCCCTCAGCCCGAGACGCCACCGTCCACACCCGCTGGCCAACAGGCCGCCGAGAACTACGCCGAGAACGACTACGAGACCTTCACGTTCCCGAGCGCGCCCGTACCAGAGGGGCCCTCGTGCACGAGTGGATTCGATGAGGACCGTCCACAACGTCTCGCGATCGACGCGGAGAGCGTGACCTCGCCGACCACGGTCTATGCGAGTGGACCTGGGGTGTCGCTTACCGATTTCGACGTGCTGAGCGGTCTATGGACCGAAGCCTCCGGTGCGCTGCAACAGACCCACGACTGTGGCTATGACTACACCGCGCTGTTGCGAGCAGAGCCGCTCAATCACTACCGCTGGGACGTAACCGTGTCCGGTGTTGATGGCGTGAACCAGGGTGGCGTGGTCGTGAACCAGTCGTCGCCGCTCACTCGAAGTGGAGCCGCCCTCGTCGATCTCGCCGATGCGGGAAACGTGCTTCGCTGGGGCAACTACGACGCCAGTGGCTACTACCAGCTGCTCGGTGCGGTTGACCTTGACCCATCGGCGGCAGAGAGCGCCCGCTTCTCCGTAGAAGTCCACGGCGACCAGGTCACCGTTCGAGCCGACGGCGAGTTCATCACGACGTTCACCTCGATCGGCGCTGGCGGTCACGTCGGCCTCGTGACGAGTCGGGCCGCCGGATCGTTCAGCAACCTGGAACTCACCGCCCTGCCATCGTCAGGAGCTGGCTCGTGAGAACTCGCCCCGAGCTGATTTGCCTGCTCGTGCTGATGTTCATCGCGACCAGCTGTGGCGCGGTCCGCGGCGAGCGCGTCGAAGCGGGCATAGCGCCGCACAGCGACTCGACGACCGAAACCAGGCTTCCCGCCCAACGAGGCCTGGTCGACGCAACCTATGTCGACCAGGTCGAGGGGAACGCAGCGTTTGCGTTCACGGCATTCGAGTTGTCGACCCGGGACCCTCTCTTCGGTTCGGATCTTGTGCGCAACGGCCACGTTCTCGTCACCTTCGTGGTGCCGTCGTGCCCGATCTGTGTCGAAGAGGGTCCCGAGCTTGCCCGAAGCGCAGCGGAGAACCCTGACGTCACCTACGTGGTGGTGCACTCGGGCGGCACGGTTGAGGACTACCAGCGCTACGTCGAAACATCGGGGTTGACGCTCGACAATGTCGTGCATCTCGACGACTCGCCGGGGGTGTTGTGGGCCCGCTTCGGGATCGTGCAACAGCCGTCGAACATTGTCGTCGACGCTGACGGTGCAGTCTCGCAATCGCTCGGGGCGCTCGGTGAAGGAGGGCTGCAAAGCATTGTTTCAAGGATGTGAGGTTTCTGCCATGTGAGCCTCTTGAGGAGATCTTGAGGTTCGCTTGAATCCCAGGTGAGGTGCTGGGTCGACACCCTGTGTATGACCCAGC
>CAZTDG010000045.1:9127-16628 GCA_964612655.1 uncultured Acidimicrobiales bacterium
GGTTCGCTTGAATCCCAGGTGAGGTGCTGGGTCGACACCCTGTGTATGACCCAGCGCCTTACTGCCTCCTCAACCCAGGTCTTGCCAAACCCGGTGTTCCCTTCACGACGGGGCTTCTCTCCGCGCCCCGTCGTGTCGGCGGCCCTCGCGGTACTCGTGCACGGCGCCTTGCTGGTGGCCGGGTCGTTTCGGGGCACCTACGACGCCTACGTGCACATCTTCTTGGGCGATCACTACGCCCGAGCTTGGTTCAGCACCTGGGAAACCCGTTGGTACACCGGCTTCACCACCGTCAGCTACCCGCCGGGTACGCACCAAATGATCGCCGCGCTGTCGAAGGTCATCGGCCTCGAAGCGGGCTTCGTCGTAGTGCAGTTGACGGGCGTCGCGCTGCTCGTCATCGGCGTGGTGCGCATGTCTCGCCTGTGGGTCTCGCCGAAGGCGGCGAACTGGGCTGGGCTGCTCGTCGTCGTGTCAACATCGGTCGCCGAAGCGGTCCACGTCTTCGGTCAATTGCCAACGATCATTGCGCTGGCGCTGCTGTTGAACGCAACCCCCTACGTCGACCGTTGGTTGCGCACGGGCAGCCCGCTCGCGTTGTTGCTGGCGATCACCACGTTGGCGGCCACGACCGCGTGCCATCACGTCACCACGCTGTTCGGGTCGGTCTTCTTCATCGGGCCCCTCGTGGCCCGAGTGGTGGTCGACGCATGGGGATCCGAGCCTCGCCGAACCCAACTATTAGCGAGCATCGCCCGCGTCGGTGTGTTCGGGGTGCTGGCCCTGTCGGTGTTGATCACCGTGGTCTTGCCGTATTGGCTCTGGAGCTCGTCGGACCCGATCTCCCAGGTGCCGATCCCGCACGGCAGCCGAGCCAATTTCCTTGAGGAACGAAACGTCGGCCTCGTCTTCTTCGTCATCCCGTGGGGAATGCTCGCCTTCATCTACGTTCGTTCGCTGGCACCCGGGCTGCGAGGGCGCGCCTGGCCACTCGCCCTATCGATCTTGCTCTTGACGCTGTTGGGAACCGGCGGCACCACCCCGATCCCTCGACTGCTCTTGGGCGGCGCGTTCGACATCTTGACCCTCGACCGGTTCACGTTCTGGGGCACGATTGCCATCCTTCCGCTCGCCGGCGCTGCCG
This sequence comes from uncultured Acidimicrobiales bacterium, assembly GCA_964612655.1. Classification (GTDB taxonomy): domain Bacteria; phylum Actinomycetota; class Acidimicrobiia; order Acidimicrobiales; family SHLQ01; genus SHLQ01. Next base: position 10,272 of record CAZTDG010000045.1, read on the forward strand.
TTGTCGATCTGCTCGCGACGGCCCAGCAACGTCGAAGCGTCCGGATCGCCGGAGTCTTCCTCGCAGTCGGCGCCATCGCGGCGTTCATCTTCACCGTGAACCTCAGCCAGTTTCGCCCCCTCCAACCCGACACCATCGACGCTGCGCCAATCGCGGAGTTCCTCGAGAAGGACCAGCACGACCGCTGGCGCTACCTCACCTTAGGCTTCGGCGATCAGATGGCATGGGTCAGCGCACAGACCACCGCGACCACCGTCGACGGCAATTACCACTCAGCCCGCCGTCTGCCCGAACTCGTCAGCCGCCCCGTTGAACGCCTCGAAGGAGCCAAGTTCCGTGGCCTTCCAGGGTTGGGATCGCTCCAACAGTTCGTCACCACCCCCGAGCGCTACAACCTCAAGTTCATCTTCTCGAACGACACCTTCTATGACCCACTGCTCTTCTCGAGCGGGTGGCATCGAGTCGACACGCTTATCAACGGCGTCGTCGTATGGGAACGAGCAGACGTGACCCCGCTGCCCGACGTGTTGCCGACGAGCGAGGTTCCGGATTGGCAGCGCGTCATGTGGGCACTCTTGCCGCTGACGGCCGTAGCGGGTGCCGCGCTGTTGAACGGACTCGTCGCCACAGGAGCCATCGACTTTTCTCATTCGGGGTCAGCGCGAGCCGAGATTGTGCCGAGCGCATCGAACAGTCGATTTCGTCGCCGCCTTCGGTTGACGTCCAGCATCCGGGTAGTCGGCGCCTTGGTGGTCCTCGGCTTCGTCTGGTTCGGAATCGGACTCTCGCTACTGCCGGGCCGAGCCGCCGAAGGCGCACGAAACCAGGTGTACGACTTCTACGACGATGTGGACTTCGGTCGCACCGAGGACGCGTGGACTCGCCTCGACCCGGTGACCCGACCATCGATGGAGCAGTACCTGTTGGAGCGCTCGGTTCGAGACGGCCTGGTCGACGGGTACGCAAAGCTCGACACGCTGGAGATCCTCGACAGTCGGATTGACGGTGGCGCTGGCGAGGTCGACGTGCGCGCTCGTTACGTCACGTCGCTCACCGCATGGACGGTCGAGGAAACCCACGTCGTGGTCGCTCGCGATGGCGACTGGTACCTGCGACATATCTCGACCGAGAACGCCGTTCCTGTTGAACAGTTCGCCCGCCAAACCGTCGTCGATTACGTCGATCACGGGCGACGAGCTGTCACCACCGAAACCAGCGACTACGGCGACATTCTCGATCGTCCCCGTATCGCCGTGCTCGACAGCACGTTGGTCAAAGAGGGCGAGAACTGGTTCGTGATCGGCCAGGTCACCAACCTCGACATCGACCCCGCCGACATCACCGTCACCGGGCGCCTGCGTGGCGAAGACGGTAACGAGCTCGCCGAATACCAGGCCGGCATTGGCACGGTGCACAAGGTGCTCCCCGGCGAAACCGTTCCCTTCCGAGTGTCGTTCGAAGGAGTCATCGATTCTTCAGGGACTGTCGACGACTACGACGGCGTCTTCGACCCGGACAACGTCGTCCAACTCACCCTCGACGACGAGGTGGCCAGCTACGAGGTAGAGGCCAAGGCACTGGTCACCGGACGAAACCTCGAACGGCTCGCCGTCGAAGATGTGCAGATCGAAGCTGGCGGCGGCAACCGGACACTGTCGGCGACCATCGCAAACGGGAGCACCGATGACGCCACGCTGCCATTGGTGGTCGTTAGTTACCTCGACGATCGCGGCGAAGTGCTCTGGGTCGAGGCCACGCCAATGTCGACCGCGGTCCGTTCGCAACGCGAGCGTCAGATCGAGATCGATCTCGTCGAGGTCTCCGAGCTAGAGCAAGTCGACGTTCCTTTCGACCACTTCGACAATGGCTTGCTGACAGGTGACGAGTCGGCGTTCTCATCGTCGGCAACGATCGAATTGTCTGACTCGGACGACTCCGAAGTTGCGGCCTTGCGGGTAACGGCCATCACCTTCGAACGGGAGACGGACTAGTGGCTGGTCTCTCCGCATTCTCTCGACGCATCACCGCTGTGTTTGCCATGGCGCTCATCATCACCACCGGTGACATCGCCGCCGAGATGGCGATGGCCGACCCCGGCAACCAGACGTTTGTAGATGTCGATTCGCTCCTCGTTCCCGAGGTAATCGACGCAGGGCAGACCGTCACGATCGAGGCACAGACCGCCTCGCCAGCCGGAGCTGCAGAAGTCATCGTCCATGGCGCCTATGGGCAGCTTCGTTTCGAGATGACCATCGCCGATGGTGAAGGCCGCCTAATGCTTCCCGCCGCCGTAACTCAGCACGCCGGGGTCGTGAGCATCGTGTCCGGGGATCAGGCCGAGACCATGGAGATCCTTCCGGGCGAAGTTGCCACCCTCGTCGCGCCGTTGGTCGGGCCCCGAACGATCGTGGCCAATGGGGCCGATGTTACCCTCGCCGTGTTGTTGCCCACCGACCGGTTCGGCAACCAGGTGGCTGATGGCACCGACACCAACATCATGTGGGAACAGCCCGGAGACGTCGACGCCGGTGCCAGTCCCGAAACCGTCGACGGCATGGCGTGGGCGCTCATTCCCTCAGGGGAGATCGCCGGGCCGACCACCGTTCGTGCAACGGCCAATGCCACCGAAACCGTCCGGGGCTCAGCGGTTCGAATCGACGAGGTGCCGGGAACTGTTCGGGACATCACCCTGACCGCCGCCGAAACCACCGGTCTCGCGGACGGCCGTTCGGTCGTGGCGCTGCATACCGATGAGCTCGTCGACGCCTTCGGCAACACCCTCGCCGATGGCACGATTACCCAATTCATCTTCGACGGACCATCCGGTCGGGGAGCGGTGACCGGAACCGTCCAAAACGGTGCCGTACGCATCGAGTTGAGTGCGCCAACAACACCTGGACGCCTCACCGGTTACGTCGAAATCCACGGCGTAGCAAGCAACGACATCGTCATCGAATACGGGGCAGCCATCGCCAGCTTCGACGCTCGTGTCGAGTTCATCGGTGAAGAGGCGGTGCTGCGAGTCGACAACGCACTCGACCCGTCCGGAGCTTTCGTCGCCGACGGCACCGAAGTTGCGTGGGGCGACCTCCGAGCGAGCCTTCGCCGGGGAAGCGCAGAGATCTGGATACCGGCGTCGCTCGCCGACGCTGACGCAATGGTCGGGATCCTCGGCCTAGCAACCCAAACCGAAATGGAGACACCATGACCACCCGCCACAAGTCCGTACTACTCGCCGTGCTCGCGCTTTGCGGGTTGCTGGCCCTCGGTGCTGGAGTGCAGCTCGTCGTCGCATCGGGTGAAGGCGCAGACTTCGCCAACGTCTTCAACGAGCCCACCACCGCAGTTACCACGGAAGCCGACATCACCTGGACCGAGGGCGAACCGCTGTTGCGTACCCTCGAGCCGCAAACCATCGAAGCGATCGAGTTCGCATGGGTGCGCTCGATCGAAGCGGTGGAACGTGCCGGGGCCGAGGGCGATACCAGCGGGGTAGACGTGTGGTTCGCTGGCCCCGCCAAGACCCAGGTACTGGAGATCCTCGCCACGGGAGCCGTGGCGCCAGCACCTGACTGGGCCACCCATGACTTCGAGCCACACTTCTACAGCATCGATGGGCAAATCTTCGTCGCACACATCGACCGAGCGACAGCCGACAACCAGACCGACAGCGTCCGAGCGGTCTTCATCCTCCGCGACGGCAACTGGCGAGTCGAACACCTGACCCGGGTAGCTGCGGCTTAGGCAGCTTGGTCGTCCCAGCGGTCTCGTTTGGCTTTGTTCTCGGCGCCGTTGATCATTTGGCCGTTGGCCAGGTCGGTTGGTCCACCTTTTGAGTGCGGGCGGATGTGGTCGGCTTCGAGCCAGCGGAATGGGGTCTGGGTGCCCAGCGCACATTGGCCTCGTTGTTGGACGAGGAGTGCGTTGCGTTGGGTTTTGGTGAAGCAACGGACTTCTTTGCCGAGGTTCACGTTTTTGTCTTCGGCGGTCATGACCATTCGCTGCATCTTCGCGGCGAGCAACACGCCGAGGGCGTGTTTGGGATGAACCGGTGTGCCCCGAATGGTTTCGCAGCGGCCATCGATGTCATCCCAGGCGATTGGGAGTTCGAAGGGGTCGATGTCGAGCGGGTTGTCGCCGTTGGGATCGATGTGCCCATAGGTTCGAGCTAACAGGTCTGATGCGACTTTCTCAGACATGACGATGTTGACGAGGTAGTCGGGGTAGCTGCCGTCTTCTCTTCGCCAACCCCGCACCATCAACCGAAGTAGCGCGTCGAGGTTTTTCTGGACCTGCGATGTCACGGGAGCGTTTGGGTCTTCGTTCAACGTTTGTTGTTCGTTGGTTTCGAGTTTCTTGACCTCGGCATCGTGCATGGTGAGGAACGCTTCACCGGTAACGGGGTCGAGCAGGATGTTGATGTGGACGTCGCCGTTGGCTTTGGCGCGTACCCGCATCCCGTAGCACGGATTGGAGGGGTCGGTGAGTTCGCCGTCGGGGTCGGCGGCGTTTAACCAATAGGCGACGACGTTGGTCCAGTCGGTCCATACGACTTCGCAGGCGGCTTTGATCAACATCTGTTGGTCACGAACCATCAGGTGATGCACTCGTGGCGAGTCGACCGACTTGAGTTCCATCACGTGCGAGCGGGAGATACGTCCAGCGATAAGCGCTTCGTGCAGTAGTGGAAAGTCGTTGAGCCACAAAGCAATCGACCGAGCCGAACCGAGAGCTTTGGTTGGCTGATGCGTTTCTTTGGCTAGATGGGTCGTGAGGATCCGGTTGCCGTACCTGACCGACATGGCTGCGTTTTCGGCCTCTTGCATCCCGGCCATTTGCAGGCCTTGTGCTTGGGATACGAGTTCGCATTCACGCAACAACACTCGGTTCAACTGCTCGACCGGCAGCGACCCCAAGGACAGTTCAGCGAGGTCATCTATGACGTCGTCGAGGCGAGCCAATAGTTCGTCGACGTACTCGGATTGATGGTCAATGACCGACACGGTTACTCGCCTCTCTTCCCTTTACGAACAGTGCTCTCCATTTAGAGAGACAACGCTTCGTGGGGGCTGGGCGAGTACTACGAGTCTAACGAACAAGTGTTCGATAATCAACATTTTCGAGTGGAAACATCAGAAAGATTCTCAGGAAAGTCTGGCGGGGTTCGAAGCGCCACCGGTCTCAGAACAGGCCCTCGCCGAAACGCCTGAATCGGATGTATGTAAACCAGTGGCGGGCCATCGAAGAGATCCGAGCCCCTGGGACCGGCTAAGGTTTGAGACATGAAGGAGACGGCGACTCCTGGGCGAGCAGAGCTTGAGAGCGCAGCATCTCGCGCCTTGGAATGCGTGAAGGCCAAGGGCTTTGAAAGTGTTGAGGTCGGTGTCAGTGAAAGCTCGGACGGTTCCTTAGGAGTCTTCTGGGGCTACGACGCCACCGAGGACGAAGACAAGATTGAGGCAGCAATCCGAGAATGTGAGGCGGAACTGATCTCGGTTCAGCGTGCCTACGAAGCACAGTTTCAAGAAGCTGACCGAGAGCGCTACCGGCAATTGGCTGAGAAACTCGAAGAGGCTGGGATGGATCTAGGCGACTGGAATGGTGACAACCTTTCATCGGCGCTAGCTGCTGCGCACGAACAAGAGGCAGGAATCTACATGCGCTGCTTCCGCGAGGTCTTTCCAAACTCCGGGGCCTAACTCTTCCCTGTGTTGCGTCTATAGGAGACGCCTTCGCCTAAACCGCCGAAAAGCTGCATTACGTAAAGCGTTGTCACGTGTTTCTCCGGCTTGCCGGTGCGGCTCGATACCTTCCGTTCTTGATGTCGATTTGGTGAAATGGATTTCAACGCATTTCGCAGGCGCTCCTCACGAGGTTTGACCCCTAGGGCAATGTTCCTATCGGCCTTAGAGAAGTCCTCGCCCAAACGTCGAAAAGCGGCACTAAAAAAGCTGGGATCTCGTGCCTTCAACTCAACTACTGAGTCTTAAGGTGCTCGGTAGAATCTGCCGAAATTGGAGTCATGATGAGATGGCGGCGCGAGCTTATTGAAACAGCAGGTTTTGTCGCCGCGTTAACGTTGCTCATCTGGGGAATCGATTCTCGTCTCGATTTACTCGTTCTCCTGTTGCCATGGCCCCTCGCCGGTTTCGGCCCGCTGATCTTTGGGCCGAGACGATTTCGGCTAGTGCTAATGGGTGTGGGTATGTATGTCGCTGTGGTCTACGGCCTGAGACATGGGTTGACTACGCCCGCCGGTATGCGCCATATCGCCGTTGGCGCAGCACTGTGCCTTGCGGGCGCATTTCTGACGCCCCGAACGCAACACGCCTTCGTGATTCTTCGACTACTCATGGC
>CAZTDG010000046.1:0-16543 GCA_964612655.1 uncultured Acidimicrobiales bacterium
ATGGGCAACGACCTCATCCCCGGGGAACTCAAACAACTCATCGCGTTGACCACCAGTGCCGCAGGCGGTTGTCGCTACTGCCAGGCACACGCCGGCAAGGGCGCCAAGAAGCTCGGGGCATCTGAAGAGAAGCTCCGCGCCGTGTGGGAGTACGAGACCAGCGACCTGTTCTCCGAAGCCGAGCGGTCCGCGTTGCGAGTCGCGTTCAAGGGTGGGCAAGTTCCTAATGCCGTGACCGCCGATGACTTCGCCGAACTCAAGGCCCACTGGGACGACGACCAAGCATCCGCAGTCGTCGCGGTCATTGCGATGTTTGGTTTCCTCAACCGCTGGAACGACACCATGGCCACCACCCTCGAACCCGACTACGTCGCGTTCGGAGATGCAGCGCTTGGCGATGTCGGCTGGGAAGTCGGCAAGCACGCCTAGATCGGTGTGCCAGGATCGTGCCCATGTCGCAGACGATCGCGGAGCGAATCCGGTTTGAGGACGACCCGATCAAGGGCTCTCGCTTTATCGCCACGGCCATTCCGGTTGCCGACGAGAGCCAGGCAAAGGATGCCTTGGCCGAGATCCGGTCGGAAATGCCCGACGCCGGCCACCATTGCTGGGCGTGGCGTATCGCATCGCCCGCGATCGATCGTGCAAGCGACGATGGCGAGCCGTCGGGGTCGGCGGGCAAGCCGATCCTGGCCCAACTCGTCGGTCGAGAACTGGTCGACACCGCAGTGGTCGTGAGCCGATTTTGGGGCGGCACGAAGCTGGGCGTAGGTGGGTTGGTGCGTGCCTATGGTGGTGCCGCAGGAGCGGCTCTCGATCAGGCCGAGCTCGTGGCCTGGGTGACCCGTGTCGCCGCGACGATCCGACACGAACACGGCGACATCGACTCGGTAGTTCGTGCCATGGCAGCGGTCGGAGCGACCGACGTCGACGTCGGTTATGGCACGGCCGTCACGCGGCTCATCGAAGTCCCGGCGGACAACGTGGAACTACTCGTTAGCTCCATCGCGGATGCGACTTCGGGACGAGCCTCGGTGGAGTAACCCGAGTAGGTCTCGTCGATTATGCCGAGCGGCGCTTTGTGGGAAGCGGGCTGCGCGCTACCTGCCAAACCAATCCAATGGCGAGAAGGACACCGCTGAGCGTCAAGGCTCCGCCAAGCCACACAGGCAGTGGAAGCACGATCGCGAGTAACAGCACGGAAATAGACGTCAGGAAAATTCCTTTACGTCCAGCCGTATCCAACCTGCTTGCAGCAACGCCAAACTCTTGCATGATGCCCCTCCGATTTCATCACGTCGGACCGGTGGTCCGTAGCCCCAAGGTACAACGAAGATGTGACCAGTGCCATATCGGTGGAGCGCCAAATCGCAAACGCATCAATTGACGCTTTCGCGTAAAAGTCGCTCTGCTGTTCGGAGTCGTTTAGTCCGGCTTGGCCAGCACGACGGAGACCGAGGTGATCTCGTCGGTTCCGAGTTTCGTCCGAATCTGGTTCAGGATTTCCTCGCCCATCCACCCAAGTTCGGACACCCATGCGGGAGCGTCGGCTTCGATCACGAGCACCCCATCGTTGATCCGCGCCGGTCGACAATTGTCGGCGATCACCTCGCCCACCAGTTCTGGCCACCGAGAGAAGACTCCCTCAACCACCGATCGCTCCGGGGCATCGAGGTGCTTCATGACGCGGTCGACACCAAACCCCACCTGCTTTGGGCCGTCCCAAAAGCGCTTCTCATAGCGAGAGCGCCGCGGACGCCCGTTGTCGTCAAACTCCGACATCGACAACTCCCGATGTGTCGAGGCGCAGGACCCTGTCGGCGAGCGCACCCGGAGGAAGGTCGATCGCGGAAGTCACCAGCGTTTGGCCATCGGGCAACGCTTCGATAAGCGCGGTCGACCGGTTGTCATCCAGTTCGGAGAACACATCGTCGAGTACGAGGAGCGGAGCGACGCCGGTAGTGGCGCGCACGAGTTCATGACCAGCGAGCCGAAGCGCCAGAGCGAGGGAGCGTTGCTCACCTTGCGAGGCGTGCGTTCGCGCGGGCATGCCGTTCAGCAGGATTTCGATCTCATCGCGGTGCGGGCCGACCGTGGTGATGCCACGTCGCACGTCGTCTTTGCGCGATTCGACGAATCCAGCAGCGAGCCCGGTCTCGAACCACGGCGCCACATAGCGAAGCTCAACGCGGTGTTCTTCTCCGGCCACCGCCTGGAGTGCTTCGGTGACCAGAGGAGCGAGTCGATCGATGGCGTCAGCTCTCAGCGCGCCCAGTTGGTCGCCGACTTCAGCGAGCTTGGAATCCCAGACATCGAGCGTGAAGGCTGCGTCGTCATCGAGGCGTCCATGCACTCCCTTCAACAGCGCGTTCCGTTGCTTGAGCACCTTGTCGACCTTGGCCCGGATCGACTCATTTCGAGGGTGCAAGCTCACCACTACGCCATCGAGGTAGCTGCGTCGCTCGCCTGGCGAACCCTTGATCAGTTCCAAATCGTCGGGAGCGAACACCGTCACCGACATCACCCCGAGCAGATCCTTGCGCTGCATCCGCTGCTTGTTCATCTGGACGCGAAGGCGGCCGGTGCGCGGCAGCTCGGCTTCGAGCAAGAGCTCGCGCTGGTCACTACGGAGTTGGGCTCGGGCGATCGCCACCTCGCTATCTCGATGGATGAGCGCGTCGTTCGGTGCCCCCCGAAACGATCGCATCGAGGTAAGCCACCCGATCGACTCGACGATGTTCGTCTTTCCCGAACCGTTTGGGCCGATGAGCGCCGTGACCCCAGCATCGAAGTCGAGCTCGAGGCTGCGATGCGAACGAAAGTCGGTCAGCCAGAGGCGTTCGAGCACCAAAGCAGAGGACGTCGCGTTCACCTCGCCCACGGTATCGGCCGCCACGGATGGGTCAGACCTAGACCCTTTCAGTACAATCATCGTTTCGCTGAAGGCTCGGAGAGGTTATGGCTGGTACGCACATCGGGATCATCATGGGGAGCCAGTCCGATTGGCCAACCATGAAGGGCGCGGCCGAAATTCTTGACGAACTCGAACTCGCCTACGAAACCAAGATCGTCTCGGCACACCGCACACCGGATCGGTTGTGGGATTACGGCACAACCGCTGTCGACCGTGGCCTCAAGGCGATCATCGCTGGAGCAGGCGGCGCCGCACATCTACCGGGGATGATGGCGTCCAAAACTCGGGTCCCCGTGATCGGCGTACCGGTGCAGACCAAGGCTCTGTCTGGAGTCGACAGTCTGTACTCGATCGTGCAGATGCCCAAGGGCTTCCCCGTCGCCACCATGGCGATTGGATCTGCTGGCGCTCCGAACGCGGCGCTGATGGCCGCAGCCATCGTGGCGACGTCGGACCCCGCGGTGGGAGCGCGACTCGATGCCTGGCGCGCTGCGCTTTCGGCGTCAATCCCCGAAGTTCCCTCCGATGACTGAACCGCTCACACCCGGCGCGACGATCGGCATTTTGGGCGGAGGCCAACTCGGTCGCATGTTGTCGGTGGCGGCATCTCGCCTCGGCTACATCTGTCATGTTTTTGAACCCGGTGCTGAACCTCCTGCTGGTCACGTTGCCCGTCACGTAACCACGGCGAGCTACGAAGACGAAGCCGCGTTGCGCGCGTTCGGCGAGTCGGTTGATGTCATCACCTATGAGTTCGAGAACGTGCCGACCTCGGCCCTCGACCTGCTCGAAGCGCTCGCTCCGATCCGGCCTGGCCGGAACGCTCTCGCGACCAGCCAGGATCGACTCGTCGAGAAGGAGTTCCTGAAGGAGATCGGTCTTTCAGTCGCGCCTTTCGCCGAAGTCGATTCGTTGACCGACCTCCAAATCGCGGTCGAAGACATGGGAACGCCGTCGATCCTCAAGACCCGCCGCTTCGGCTACGACGGCAAGGGCCAGGTCCGATTGACCGATAACGACGATTCCACCCTCGTAGCAGCGATCGAATCGATCGCCGGCGCACCGGCGGTGCTCGAAGGCTTCGTCGATTTCGATCTGGAGATATCGGTCATCGCTGCACGAGGACTCGACGGTTCCGTTAGCGCCTACGACCCCGGCCACAACGTGCACGTCGATGGGATCCTGCGTACGACAACGATCCCGTCGGGTGCCAGCTCCGAAGTCACACGTGCTGCGGTCGCCGCCGCCACCACCATTCTTGAATCGCTCGGATACGTCGGTGTGCTCGGTGTCGAGTTCTTCGTCGACGGCGACTCGTTGCTCGTCAACGAGATCGCGCCACGGGTGCACAACTCGGGCCACTGGACCCAAGACGGTTGCGTCGTCGACCAGTTCGAGCAACACATCCGTGCCGTTACCGGCTGGCCACTCGGCAACGGAAGCCGATACGCGGACGTGGTGATGGAGAACTTGATCGGTACCGAAATCGACCAACTTCTCGAGCTCGGGGAAAATGCATCGGTGGCGCTGCACGCATACGGTAAGGCTGACACGAAGCCCGGCCGCAAGATGGGCCACATCAACCGCGTGCAGGAACACTGATTATGAGCACACTCAACACCGTTGGCGTCTTCCTCGGTTCGTCGACCGGCACGAACCCGGCCCATAGCGATGCGACCGTGGCGCTCGCGAACGAACTGGTCGCCCGCAACATCACCCTCGTCTATGGCGGAGGCGCCGTCGGGTTGATGGGGCTGCTCGCCGACACCGTCCTCGAAGGCGGCGGTGAAGTCATCGGTGTCATCCCTCGGAACCTGTTCGGCAAAGAGGTGGCCCATCGCGACAACACCGAGCTGATCGAGACTGACGGCATGCACGAACGCAAGGCCCTGATGTATGAACGCTCGGACGCGTTCGTCGCCCTGCCCGGCGGTATCGGCACTCTCGACGAACTCGCCGAGACCGCAACCTGGGGCCAGATCGGTCTGCAGGACAAACCCGTCGGTGTCCTCAATATCGACGGCTACTACGACGGCCTGCTCACCTGGCTCGATCGAGCCGTCGACGAAGGCATGATCCGACCGAAGAACAAGCTGATGTCCTCGGCCTCACCAGACCAGGGAGGCGAAAAGCCGGTGGTCTACGCCCATGTCGACCCTTCCGGTCTTCTCGACACCCTCGCAGCTCGACTCGGCTAGAAGAGGCCTTGAATAGGCGTCAACTGACGTGCTCCCAGAGAGACAACGTTTGATGAACGACCCTCGGGGGTCCTAGACCGCCGATGGCACACTGCGTAGTTTCGATGGGATGTGCACGGATCATCAACGCAACGACCATCACCATCACGACATCAAGCCGACGATCACTCGAATCCCGTTGGCCCGAATCGCTCAACCCTCACGTTGGTCTAGACGACGGCTGCTCGTGAGCGGAGGTCTCGGCACCGCCAGTATGGCCATCTTGGCCGCGTGCGGCAGTGACTCCACCGCGGCCACCACAACCACCACCACTTCCGCTGCTCCCGCGAGCGAGGCCGAGCCGACCGAATCACCGGCTGATACCTCCGAAGCAGAGGCCGCGGAGTTCGAGGATCCCGCAGAAGAATCAGCGCCGGCCGAAGAGGCCGAGTCCGGGTCGACCGAACTGCAGTTGCAACACGTCTCGCTCGGCTTCGTTTCGGCCTACGTACTCGTCCGCGGTACCGAAGCAGCCATCGTCGACACCGGCGTGCCAGGAAGCGGCGATGCCATCAACGCCGCACTCACCGATCTCGGTCTCGGCCCGTCCAACGTTCGCCACATCGTCCTTACCCACAACCATGGCGATCACGTCGGCGGCCTCGGCGAACTCGAAGGCGCGATGACCAATGCGACCGTGTATGCCGGCTTGGGCGATGTCGACGGGATCCGCACATCGCTCACCCTTTCCGAGGTCGGAGACGGTGATGAAGTCTTTGGCATGGGCATCCTGAACACGCCCGGGCACACCGTCGGCAGCATCTCGGTATTCGATACCGACACCGGTCTTCTCGTCGCTGGCGACGCCATCAACGGCGACGGCTCCGGTGGCATCACCGGAGCAAACCGGGGGTTCAGCGAAAACATCGACGAAGCCAACGCCTCCGTTGCCAAAATGGCTGCGCTCATGCCACAGGTCGCTGCCTTCGGTCACGGTGGGCCTCCGGTCATGGAAGACGTCACCAGCAAGCTCGCGGCGATCGCCTAGAAGCTTCGCCTCCCAACCGCAATCGGCTCCAGACAAGTTCGCCTGCGCCCCGAGGGCGGGTTAGGTTACCGTGAAGTAAGTGGCGCCACGGGAGGCAGCGAATGGACCCGACCTATTCCGCAGAGGCTGAGGCGTTCCGGACGCGCATCAAGGAGTTCTTGAGCGCAAACCTTCCCGAGGATTGGCAGGGCATCGGCGCACTCGAGCGCGACGACATCTTCGCCTTTCAACGAGAGTGGCGACAAAAGCTGGCAGCCAACGGGCTACTCGCTCCAGCATGGCCGACCGAGTATGGCGGCGGTGGCCTCTCCGAGCTCGAACAGGTCATCCTCGCCGAAGAGTTCCAGCGAGCGGGCGCACCAACGGGCGGTTCGAACGACGCCTTCAGCATCCAAATGGTCGGAAACACAATCCTGCAGTGGGGCACCCCCGAGCAGAAGGAACACTTTCTGCCACGCATCATCAGCGGCGAAGACATCTGGTGCCAGGGCTACTCCGAGCCAGATGCTGGTTCTGACCTCGCCGGTCTCGGTTGTCGAGCCGAACTCGATGGCGACGAGTGGATCATCAACGGCCAAAAGATTTGGACATCGGCTGGTCAGTGGGCCAACTGGATCTTCGTCCTATGCCGAACCGACCCCGACGCGCCGAAGCACCGCGGCATCAGCTTCCTCTTGTGCCCGATGGACCAAGAGGGTGTCGAGGTTCGCCCGATCGAAATGCTCAGCGGCGACGCTGACTTCAACGAAACCTTCTTCACCGACGCCCGCACCCACAAGGACAACGTGATCGGCGAAGTCAACGCCGGCTGGGGTGTCGCGATGACGCTGCTCGGCTACGAACGCGGCGAGGCCGCAGCGACCATGCCGATCATGTTTCGCGCCGAGTTCGACAAGCTGGTTGAGTTGGCGCAACAGCACGGTGTCTCGGATGACCCAATCATTCGTGACCGGATCGCCAAGCTGTACTGCGAAGTCGAGATCATGCGGTTACAAGGCATGCGATCGCTCACCAAGTTCCTCGACGGCCAACACCCTGGACCAGGCGAGTCAACCTTCAAGCTCTACTGGAGCGAATACCACCAGCGCATCACCGAACTCGCCGTCGACATCTTGGGCGCCGCAGCGACGACTCCCGACGGGATCGCCAAGACATCCTTCCACACCGATCTCCCTGGCGCGCCGAACGACGCGTCCTCGTGGGTCGGAGCGTTCTACAACGCTCGGGCTGGAACGATCTACGCGGGTACCTCCGAAGTGCAACGAAACATCGTCGGCGAACTCGTCCTCGGGCTCCCCAAAGAACCCAAGCCGTGAAGCCTTAGCCACCAATGGCTCCGTCGACGTGTTGCAGTGTCGAGCGAAATACAGTTCGGGGATGGATCTTCCGGTTATGCCGCCGATGAAGCCGATGCTTGCCAAGGCACTCGACGAGTTGCCCGATGGCGAGCTCGCTCTCGAACCGAAATGGGACGGGTTTCGTTGCATCGTGTTTCGCGACGGCGACGAGGTGGTCCTCGGAAGCCGTAACCAAAAGCCGTTCAATCGCTACTTTCCCGACATCCTCGAACCGCTCCGGAGAAGCCTGCCCGACCGATGCGTGGTTGACGGTGAGTTGATCGTTGCGATCGATGGGAAGCTCGACTTCGATGCTCTCGGACAACGCATTCACCCCGCCGAGAGTCGGGTGAACATGTTGGCCGAGAAGACTCCGGTCTCCTTCATTGCCTTCGACCTCCTGGCCCACGACGACGCCTCGCTGATCGAGACGGCGTTCGCCGATCGACGCCAAGGACTCGAGATGATGGCAAAGGCCTTCGAGGCACCGGTACACCTCGCACCTATGACGACCGATCGCGAACTGGCGATGACTTGGTTTCACGACCTCGAAGGCGCAGGCCTCGACGGCCTGATCGCCAAGCCACTCGATGGCACGTACGTGCCCGACAAGCGGGTGCAGTTCAAGTTGAAGCACGTGCGGACAATCGACTGTGTCGTGGCCGGATACCGGATCCACAAGTCCGGTGATGGTGTCGGTTCGCTCGTGCTCGGGTTGTACGACGACGACGGCGGGCTACGTCACGTTGGGGTGTCGGCCTCGTTCACCGCAAAGCGCCGCGTCGAACTACTCGAAGAGATGGCCCCCTACGTGATGACTGATATTGGCGAGCATCCATGGGCCTCATGGATGCAGGCCGAAGCTCACCAAGACGGATCGATGCCAGGCGCGCCAAACCGTTGGAGCGGAGCGAACGGTCGCGACCATTCGTGGATTCCGGTGAGGCCCGAACGGGTCGTCGAGGTGAAATACGTGCTGGCCACCGATGGCCGCTTTCGCGGAACCACCCGGTTCGTTCGGTGGCGTCCAGATCGCGAACCTGAATCAGCATTGCTGAGTCAGTTCCCAGATCTTGAGCCTTACGACATCGGAGACCTGCTGGACGGTTGACAGTTCGTTACGGGGCAGCGGGAGAATCAGCGAAGGCAAGTAGCAGTCGAGGAGCGGAGCCATCGTTGACGTTGAGCACCCAAATATCGAGTGCGGGCTGTCCGGTCGTACCGGCATCAGGGTTGGGCAGGCCGTACACGATCGTGTTGTCGTCGACCCATTCGACTTGGTCGTCTACGGAACGCGCATCGTTGAGGTCTCGACGTTCGCCTGTGGCGGCGTTAATCGCGACCAATTGGAACGACTGGTCTCGCTGCTCCTTGGCAACGATCGTGGACCCATTAGGTGACACCTCAGGACACGAGGCGTTCTCATGAACAATGTCGAGACGGCCGGTTCGAACATCACCAAAGACGAGGTTGGTCTGGCCCTCAAAGCCAACGGTGGCATAGAAGGTTTGGTTGTCGATGTAGGTGGTGCCCCAGTAATTCTGGTCTTCGCTTGAAAGCGTCTCATCCTCGCTGATGTAGGTCTCGAAGTCCTCCTGCAACTCGGCGCCGAGCTCGCGCTCGACATCGATCAACTGGGTGGTAGTGGCAAACTCACCGGCCGCGAGGTAGTCGTGGCCCGTGACGAAGCCCGTCCATGAGACCGTGCCTCCATCGGGTGAGATGGCAGCTCGACTCGGGGTGGCGATTCCGAAACGTCGAACTGGACGCAGGAACTCATCGAGAAGAAGGCCACGACCAGGACTGCCAATGGATCCGCCTTGGAGGCAGACGCCGCCGTTGCGGTTCCAGTCCAGGCGATCACAGGAGAGCGGGGTAATGAATCGTTCGCCAGCGAGGTTGACGTACCCGACAAAGCCGTACTCATCGCCGGGAACTCGGTTGATGAACACGAGTGCGGTGTCGTTCGGATCGATCAACGGAATCGTGGTATCGATCTCCTCGCCCACTTCCTCGGCCTCATCAGCTGCAGGATCGGTAGCCTCTTCGGCCTCGGCATTTTGATCTGCGTCTGTCTCATCGGCCAGCGCTACGGCGTCGGGGACGGTCGTAGGTGTCGGCTCTACGATTACCGCTTCGGGCTCGGCTTCTCCCGAGAGTTCCTCTTGGGTGAACTCGCTCACAAATTCATCCGGGTTGTACTCGGCGATCTGTGATTCAGCCTCGGCCTGAGCGGTGGCTGTCTCTTCGCCTTGAGAGAGAAAGGACCCGGCAACGAAAATGCCTCCGGCGACTAAGACCAACGCGGCGAACGCTACGAACGCCAATGCACCGTTGGATAGCGCTGTCGATTCATCGTCGTTGTCAAAACTCGACTCGTCTACTCCCGCAACAGGTGCTGCGACATCACGAGCTTCCTCGCGGTCAGCATGCTCGTCTTGTTCCTCGACAGATGCATCAGGATCGCGGACTTCGTCCACGGAGGATGCGTCGTCGATCGACTCGGCCTCGACGACGGGATCTGTTAACCCGTGATCGGTTGGTTCCTCCTGGGAACTCAGCTCCGTCTCGTCCTGTTGGGGATTCTCGTCGGTCATGAAACACTTTCGACAGATGGTTCGCTGAACATCGCACTGAACACGCTGATCGCCGTGACTGCGAGCACGCCCACGAGAACAACGATCAATGCACTATCGACACCAACCCGCTCCCAAATGAGGCCAAAGCCCAACGCAGCAACCAATCGGCTGAGGGCGATCACGGTCGACAACAAGCCGAGGCCGCTGCTGCGCGTCGGCGTCGGGATCACCCCGGCCGCCAACGCTGGCAATACCCCGTCAGTGGCTCCGTAGTAGAGGCCCAATAGGGCCAAGACCGCCGCAACTGCTGCCACCGAGGTCGGCGAGAAGAGGAGCGCGCCGTATACCGCTGCCAACATGAGTTGGCCTCCCACCCAGACTCGGGCTCGGCCGACTCGATCAGCTAGGCGTCCGAGCGGCGTGGCCGTGGCGAGAAATACGACAGCGGTGCCGGCAAAGAGCAACGGGAACCATTGGAAACCAAAGCCTGAGACACCGATCTCGGTGTCGGTCTTCGATGCTTCGAAGATGATGAGGTAGATGAACCCGTCGCCGATTGAGAACAGACCGAAGCTCGCGCCGACGAGGAGGATGCGCCGGTAGCCACGGTTGGCCCAATGGCTGGTGATGTTTCGAAGAACCGGCTCTCGCTCGGTCTCGGTCGGCGCCGTGGCGGCCTTGGGATTCCGAACGAACGCCACAATGACGGCGAGGCCTACCAGGGCGAACCCCACACTCAATACGAAGATGGCGTTGAAGTCACCGGGCAAGGCGGCCAAGAGTCCGAAGGCGAGGAGTGGCCCAAGGAGCGCCCCTGCGGCGTCGAGGGTCCGGTGGAAACCAAAGGCTGTGCCCCACGACTTCTCCGGCGTAGCGATCGAGATCATCGCGTCTCGAGGACTGGTACGTAGCCCCTTGCCGAGCCGGTCGACCAGGAGGAACGGAACCGGCGTGAACGACGCGATGGCTGAAAAGACCAGACCGATACGGGTGACCATCGAGAGTCCGTAGCCGGCAGCGGCGGTCTCCTTGAGTCGTCGAGTTCGGTCG
Organism: uncultured Acidimicrobiales bacterium; assembly: GCA_964612655.1. GTDB lineage: Bacteria > Actinomycetota > Acidimicrobiia > Acidimicrobiales > SHLQ01 > SHLQ01. Next base: position 11,106 of record CAZTDG010000046.1, read on the forward strand.
GCGACGACGCCACCAACTAGTCGCAGCAACGCGTTCGACAGCTCCCAGGCCCCTTGGAACAACCCGAAGGCACTGGGACCAAACCCGACCTGGGTCGTGAGGAACAGCGGGATCACCGCTGCGACCATTTCGGAGCTGATGTCGGTGAAGAAGCTCGTCAGCCCAAGCGCGACAACCGTGCCATTGAAAGCGCCCTTGCGAGAACGCTTTCCTTGGGCAGTTTCGGGGCGAGTGCCCAAGCCGGTATACACAGTGTTCCTATCGGCGCGAAGGCACCAAATGTTCATCGGCCCGCGGTAACAATCTGGCAAAGATAGAGTCGTGCCGTGGCCTACCAAACTCTCTACCGGCGCTATCGGCCCCAGACCTTCGGTGACATACGAGGCCAGGAACATGTGGTCCTCGCGCTGCGAAATGCTGTCCGCGAGGATCGCGTCGGGCACGCCTATCTTCTGAGCGGCCCGCGAGGCACCGGCAAGACGACGGCGGCTCGGGTTCTGGCCAAGGTACTCAACTGTGAAAACCCCGCCGACGGCGAACCGTGCGGGGTCTGCCAATCCTGCGTAGCGATCGAGAACGGTACGAGCTTCGATCTCCAAGAGCTCGATGCAGCGTCGAACAACAAGGTCGACGACATGCGCGAGCTCCTAGGGAAGGTCGCCTTAGGAAACCCTGGGCGGCGCAAGGTGTACCTCCTCGATGAGGTCCACATGCTCACCCCCGGGGCGGAGAACGCACTGCTGAAGACCCTCGAGGAACCCCCGGATCACGTCATCTTTGTGCTCGCCACGACCGAACCCCACAAGGTCGTGCCGACAATCCGCAGTCGAACCCAGCACCTTGAGCTCTCCCTCATCCCCGCTGATCAGATGGTCGATCTCGTCCATGAGATCGCCGCCGATGCCGACCTCGATGTCTCCGACGAAGCGGTCGCCCATGTGGTGAAGGTCGGTGGCGGTTCGGCCAGGGACACTCTCTCGGCACTCGATCAGGTGGTCGCTGCAGGCGGAATCGCTAACGAGGACACCTCGTCGGTGGAGCTACTCGAGGCGCTCGCTACTGCGGATGCCGTTCGCGCCTTGAGCGCGATTGAAGCGGCGACGTCTCGTGGCATCGACCCCCGCCGAATCGGCGAAGAGTTCATCGATGGTCTCCGATCCATTTTCCTCGTGAAGATGGGCGCTCCGCCCGCCCGGCTGGCCGAGCAAGAACGTGCAATGGCAGAAGGATTTAGCGAGAGGCTCTCACCAGCGACCATCACGCGAAGTCTTGAAGCGGTCGGACAATCGCTCGTCGATATGCGCCAGGCTCCCGATCCTCGTATCGATCTTGAGGTGGCGTTTGTTCGTATCTGTACCCCGTCGAGCGACGGATCGGTCGACGGACTTCGTGCCCGGGTCGAGCAACTCGAAGCACAGATCGCCTCGGGCGTCGCTCCCGCAGGGACCACTCCGCCAGCACCGGTTGCCGCACCACCAACTCCACCGGCTACAACCGCTGCACCAGCAGAGGCCGCAGCGCCAGTGACCGAGGCGGCACCCGCTCCCTCAGAGCAACCGTCGGCACCGGCGGCCGAAGCTCCTCCCGCTGAGCCGACCGATGCCATGCCACGCGGTGGAGGTCGTCCATCCGATATCGCCCGCGCCGCACTACGACCACGATCGAACGGTGGCTCGGCACCCGCGACGCCGAAGGCCCCCAAGCCTCAGCCCACACGTGCGGGCGGACCACCGCCTCCCCCATCGATGCGCGACTCGGTTCCACCACCAGCAGACCCAACACCAGAGCCTGCCCCAGCAGAACCTCCTGCGCCCGAGGCCGCTGCGCCAGAACCGGTCGAACCGGCGAGTGCTGAGCCAACCACCGCCGAACAAGACACCGCTGCTGCCGCGCAACCCGTGGCCACCGAGCCCCCGCCCGCGGCGCCAGCGCCGGCAGGGTCGGTAACCGTGGACGCTCTGCGAGACGGTTGGCTGACGATGCTCGATACGCAGTCGACGGCTGCTCGGGCCCGATACCGCTCGGGCCAGATCGAATCGGTTACCGATGGTCGGGTTCGCTTCGTTCTCGCTTCGGAGATCGAGATGAAGCGTTGTGAGCAGTACCGCCCACAGATCGAAGCGGCGGTGACCGAAGCATTCGGTTCACCACTCAGCCTGGAACTGGCCGTGGGGGATGTGTCGGCTCCCAAGCCGCGGGGCACTACGTCCTCGACACCGGAGCGCGAACCAGCACATGAGAGTGAGGTTGATATTCATGACCTCACCGATGCGGACACGGTCAACGCAAGTGCGGCACAACGAATCGCCGAGGTGTTCCCCGGTGCCGAGATCATTGAAAAGGAGAACTGAAAATGTCTGACGTGAACGAGCCAGAAGGACAAGTCCCCGACCTTGGGGCGCTGCTCGGTGGCGCCGCTGGTGGCGGCATGCCTGATCTCGGCGGCCTGATGGCCCAAGCTCAAGAGATGCTCGCTGGCGCCCAAGAGGCTGCTGAAGAGGTCGTTGAGGGCAGCGCCGGTGGCGGCAAGGTGAGGATCGAAGTCGACGGCGGATTCAACTTTCAATCCGTGACGATCGATCCCGAGGTGGTCGACCCCGACGATGTCGAGATGCTGAACGACCTGGTCCTGGCTGCGCTTCGTGACGCGGCTGGCCAGTTGCAGGACGCGCAGTCCGAAGCCATGGGCGGCATGGACCTCGGCGGACTTGGCGGACTGCTCGGAGGCGGCTGAATTTGGCTGTCTTCGCCGGTCCGGTGCAGGACCTCATCGATGAACTCGGACGCCTTCCCGGCGTGGGCCCGAAGTCCGCGCAGCGAATTGCGTACCACATCCTGAAGATCTCGAACGGTGACGCCGCTCGACTCTCCCGAGCTATCGACGAGGTCAAGGCAAAGATCTCCTTCTGCGAACGTTGCTTCAACATCGCGGAGGGTTCGGAGTGCGGTATCTGTCAGGACCCTTCTCGTGACCAGACCATGGTGTGCGTTGTGGAGGAGAGTCGAGACATCGTCGCATTCGAACGGACGCGAGAGTTCCGCGGCCGTTACCACGTGCTTCAAGGCGCGATTAGCCCGATTGAGGGCATCGGTCCCGAACAGTTGCGGGTTGCAGAACTGCTGTCGCGGATCACGAGCGAGAACATCGATGAGGTGATCTTGGCCACGAACCCCAACATCGAAGGTGAAGCAACAGCGATGTATCTTGCTCGCCTGCTCGAACCGCTGGGTATTGCCGTTACCAAGATCGCGTCAGGACTGCCGGTAGGTGGCGACTTGGAGTACGCGGACGAGCTCACCTTGAGCAAAGCCCTCGAAGGTCGTCAACGTCTCGGGTCTGCCCCGCCGCCCGAAAACGAACGAACCGCCAGCGAAGTCGCTGGCGGCTAGTTCGTTTGGGGGAATTGAGGGCTTGACTACCCCGACCAACTAAGCGCGGGCGGTCGTTGGTTTAGCTGACCGGGGTAGTCGAAACCCGTTGTCGAACTTTCGAAGAGACCCTGATCTACTCCGAAACATCGACGTTGCAGTTATGTTACGAATGTTACGAAACCTTGTCAAGGACATATTTCGGTAACAGTTCTAATTGACCGGAATTCGGGTCCATTCGAAGATTGGTTGTGCGTTGAAGAACTCGTCGATGGCCTGAAGTTCTTCTTCGGTTGGCTCTCGACCCTCTTCCTCAAAGTCGAACAAGCCCTCTGGTGGGACCGGGAACGTCTCGGTAAGCAACACGATCTCATCGTCGCCCACCGCTGCGATGAAGCTGAACTGATCGTCGTTCGGGTCAGGGGTGAACGTCTCGATGAGCACCCAGGTCTCGCCATCGGCGGAGAACCACAACTCGCTCACGAACGATGGATCCTCGAATCCAACCTCTTCCTCGAAGGCGAGGAACGCTTGGTCGACCTCTGCCTCGATGTCGTCGACCAAGAACGTGATGAGCTCCTCGCCGGTATCTGGATCTAGCCAGACAGCGTCGTCATTTTGAGTGATGCGGAGTACGCCAGGAACCTCGCCGTCGCCAAAAGCCTGCTCCAGCGAAACAGATTCATGGATGACGGTGCCATCGAGCGTGCGGAGCGACGTTAGGCCGTCGATGAGACGTATCTCCATGACGAAGTCGCCCTGCACCACTTCAACTAACTCGGGCCCGAAGAAGTCGTCGAATGGCTCGGTGGTTCCTTCGATGATCGTGGCGAACCCAGCAGGGCCAGCTACCGGTTGCGGGAAGATATTGAACAGTTCGGTCGGCAGTTGGCTCTCGGCCCACGACAGACCGAGGTCATCACTGGTCAAGACCACCGGTGAGCCGTTGCCCTGCGGGTCGGCGAAGTCGACCACGATTGCCAGCGCAAGGTCGCTGTTTGCGGCGATCGCTACCTCGGCGAATTCGCTGCCATCAGCAATGCCCGCAAAGCGTTCAACCTGGGTCCAGGTGAGGCCATCGGTTGAGCGAAGTACAGCAGTGCCGCCGTTGACGAAGTCGAACACCGTCGTAATGAAACCTTCGTCGGTCCCAACGATCGCATTCGGGAAGCCAACAACGGGCAGTTCAACCGATTGGAGCTGTCCACCGATTGGCCCAACGAGGACCACTGGAATGGACTCCGGTTCAGCGAAGAAGCCCTCGGTGATCTCGTCGTAGAACTCATCGCCTGGCTCCAACCGCAGAACCTCTTCACCGGCGAAGAGCTGCTCTTCAAGTTCGATGAACTCCTCTTCCAGCGCAATTCGTTCTTCCTCGGTTGCGGCATTCGCGAGCGCTTCATCGAATTCCGCGAAGGCCTCGTCGAGCTCCTCGAAGTTGCACGTGGTGAGGATGATTGGTTCACCCGGGCCATCCACGCGAATATCGCAGATGCTTGCGAGTTGGTCGTCGGTCAACAGCCCAGCATCGACGAGGATTTCAAAGGGGTCATTGAAGGCCGGTTCAACGCTGAACAGCACCGCTAGGCGGTTGCCCGAGATCGCAGCGTCGTTGACGAAGGCGAAGCCGCCTTCGGTCACCGGAATCGGCGGTAGGTCGGTGACGGTCCACGACACGCCATTGCTCGACGTTGCAACCACGAAGTCTGATGGTGAATTGAAGGCCTCTTCCTCGGCCATGAAAGCTGCTGCGATTTCGTCGTAGAACTCATCACCAGGTTCGAGGCGAAGCAATTCCTGCTCATCCTCGAAACCGTCGAGGAACTGGCCCTCTTGTTGCTCGGCGAACTCTTCTTCAATCGCTGCCCGCTCGGCCTCGGTTTCGGCGTTCGCTAGCGCCTCCTCGAATTCGGCAAACAAGGCATCGATCTCGCCAAAGTCGCAACCGGTGAGGATGATCGGCTCACCCAACCCGTCGAACTCGACTCCGCAGAGGTTGTTCAATTGCGCTTCGGTCAGCAACCCGCTGTCGAGCACAACTTCGAAGGGATCGACGAAGTTGGGAAACG
>CAZTDG010000047.1:0-16401 GCA_964612655.1 uncultured Acidimicrobiales bacterium
TCATCACACTGCGAGTTACGAACGCAGCCATGATTAGGACGGACTTCTTCGGTTCCTCACGGACCATGCCGGGGTGAGCGGGGCTCGTCTTGACGAACCATACGACCCCAGTCCGCGGACTACCCGCCTCCAGGTCCCGTCGAGCGTAGAACCGCATTTGGTAGCCGCGGGCTGCCTCACCGTGATAGCGGGCTACCTCAGGGGCGTCTTGCACCACCTTGGTGTGATGACGCTGCCAGTACTCGTAATGCTTGTCCGTGCCCGACGACAGTGAACCCGAAATGACTCGGTAGTCGACCAGTTGTGCGGCCAACCCTTCGAAGACGGCATCGGTCGTGCCCGCAATGCGGGTCCAGCACTCCACGTCCTCTGCGTAGCGGAAGTCCTCGTCGAAATAGTGCTTTTCCGTCTGGCCGTGACGATCGTCGTCGAACGCGATGGCGTCGAACACCCAGCGCTTGATGACCGGCGCCGAGCCATTGCCGATTGGATTCCGACAGATCACGTCGCGAACAGTCACGTCGCGAAGCTTGGGCATCTGCACGATGCCGATCGGCTGATCCGACTCGTCGATCAAACGACTCGCCGAGTAGCCCACGTCTACAGGACGCTGCTCGAAGTGGGCGACGTGCTTCTGGAGCTTGTCCGAACGCCAAATGTCGTCGGCGTCGAGGAACGCGAGCAGCTCGCCCTTGGCGTGGCGGATACCGGTATTGCGAGCGCCGGGCAGGCCCCGGTTCTCCTGACGCACAATACGAATTCGGGGATCGTCGAACGACTCACAAATCTCGATCGATCGATCGGGCGAACCGTCGTCGACGAGAATCAGTTCGAAGTCCGTAAAGGTCTGCGCGAGGACAGACTTCACAGTTGCCTCGATCCACTTCTCCGCCCCGTAGATCGGGACGATTACCGAGACCTTGGGTCCGTCGCTCGTGGGACGCCTCATAATGCTCCCTTCGGCCGCCGGTTCGCTATGAGAAGGAACTCCGTCATGCCATTCGTCATCTTCGGATCGGAGGCGTCGCAAAAGGGCGGTCGGGATCGCGGCCACCTTCTTCGCCACAACTGCCGGATCGGTGCTCACCGCATGACCGAGGTAGCCCAAGCCCACCTGTGGCGGCCGCCCTAAACGAACCGCTCGTCGGGTGAGATACAAATAGTGCTCGGCGCGAGCCCTTCGGATTTGGTCGGCTGGGATCTGGTCACCAAGCAACCCGATCATTGCTTCCCAGCCCTCGAGCATTCCTTCGAGGTTCGCCGAGAGTCCATCACCTGAGGTTCGGTACCCGACGAGAACCTCGTCGAGCCCAACCATCGCCCACCCGCCTAGGCGCACCTTCAACATGAAGTGTTGATCTTCCACGCGTCGAAGTTCGGTCGCGAAAGGACCGACATCGTCGATGACACCGCGGCGAACCATCAGCGTCGAACAGGTTCCGGCCGGGTTCGTCAACAGCAGTTCCTCGACGTCGGTGGCCGTGTCAGAGAACGTTGTGGTGGTGCCAGTCGAATTTCCTTGCTCATCGAGGATCTCGGCTCGACAGAAGGCCACACCGAGTCGGTCGTTATCGTCGAAGGCAGCCATCATCTGCTCGAGAAAGCGCGGCTTCCAAAGATCATCGGCGTCCACCAGGCCGATCAAGGGCGCTGTCGTGGCTGCAAAACCTGCGTTTCGTGCTGTCGACACGCCCGCGTTCGCTTGGGAAATGATGCGTACCCGTGGATCCTCAGCGGCGATCGCCTCGACGACCGCGACCGAGTCGTCGCTCGAGCCGTCGTCGACAACAACGAGTTCCCAACTCGATTCGGTCTGATCTTGGACCGAACGAATCGTGTTCGCAATCGTGTGTTGTGCGTTATAGCAGGGTATGACTACCGCTGCCTTGGGCGCCGAGGTCAACAGTTCGTCCCTTCATTTCCTCTGAAATCGTAGGCCATATAGGCTTACATCCATCGGCGATCAACGAAGTCGAATTGAGCAACAATTCACTTAAATGGCGTCTGCGATCTGCCGATGTTGCACCAAGTGCATTAGCACGCGCTGCAACACCCGAAATAGGGTGTCACTATAGAGGCCGAGGAAAGCCGTGGACCGAAACACAATCGACGCACGCGGAGCGCGAATCGCTTTGACGATGTATTTGCGCTGGATATGGGTGCCTGTTGTCGCGCTCGCAGCCGGATTCTTCGTTGGTGGATTCTTCTCCACGTTCGAAGGACCGTCATCTAATTCGACAGCCAACATCACCGTTGGACTGACCGAAGAGGTTCGCTGGCCGTTCTTCGACGCTGTGCTCGCTCGCCAGCAAGGCCTCATCCAAGAGGGCGACCTCGCGAATGCAGCAACGTCCGAAACAGGCATCGAGCATGTGTCGGTAGTCGTCGAGAGCTCCAACGTGCAGAACTCAACCCTGCAGATCGCAGCGGTCGTACAAGGTGGCTCCGGCGAGGCAGAAACCTACGCCAACGCACTCGGCGACCTTCTCATCGAAGCCAACCTCGCCGATCAGCGCGACGGTCTGCTTCTCAATGCGTCGAACCTGACCCGAGAAATCACCGACCTAGAGGTCGAGATTTCCAACTTGGGCGTCGACCTCGATCGGGCTGAAACACAATGGGTCGAGGTGCAAGAAGAGCTCGTCGTCGCCGAACCTGAAGATGCCCCGCAACTCCGGCTGGAAACCAGCGACCTCGACAACGAGCGACGCCTCATTCAACGCCAGATCGACGCTCAGCTCGGTCTCGCAACGAACCTGCGCACGCAACTCGCCCAGGCTGAGCGTGAGGTCGACCAAACCGGCACGCCTATCGAAGTCAGCGCAAGCGCAATTGCCGAGGGCTCATCAGCCACCGATCTTCGGCCGATCTTCGCCGTACTGTTCTTTCTCCTGTCGCTGATTGCGATTCCGTTCCTCGAACAGATCTTCGGCAAGGTCCGCACCCTCGATCATCTGGGCAACCTGTGGCCAGAAGCTCGACTCGTCGATGCACGAAACCGACGGCTGGAGAACGCACCGATCAACCCGATCGACGTCGCTCGTCTAGCGGTCGTCGCCGACAGCACCCCGGGCGATTCCGTCGCCGTAGCTGGCCTGGCGTCGAGCAAGGTCACCGACTTCCTCGCACAATCGCTTGCCGATCAAGGAACCCAAACGTCGATCGTGGAGCTCGCATCCACCCAAGGCATGGAACAGGTCGTCGCCTCCGATCAACTGGCGCTCGTCGTTCCAGCGGGCCGAGTGCCACTTCGCCGAGCGAACCGTTCGGTAGCGAACCTCGAAACCCTCTCCGCAGATCCGATCGTCGTCGTTCTTGCCTCAAAGGACAAGGGCAACGGCGTGCTCCACACCTCCTACGGCGAGCTCACCGAGCCATCGGAGTTCCCAGAGGATCCATCGAGCATCCTTACGACCGAGATCCTTCCCGCCGAGGACCACAGCGTTCTCGATGAAGACATTCTCGCCGACGATGACTTCGACGAAGCGGAACCAGCAGCCAAGAAGAGTTCTCGATGGGGCCCCAAGAAGCAGTCATCAGCTGAGGTTGAAGGCATCGCTTCCGACGAGATTTATGATCGCGAGCTGATCTCCGAAGAGGAATCGTTCGATACCGAGGCTCAGACTTCGACGAAGACCGCGAAGAAGTCCAAGAACGCCCGTTCGAAGAAAAATAAGGGTCGAGCCGCGTGATTCTGTCCAGGTTCGGTATTGAGGAGCGCGGATGGCTCCTCAGCATCGTCCTCGTTGTGCTGATCATCGCTTCGATCGAACCGTTCGAAATTCCGGGCGCGCCGCCCGCTGGCCCAGAGAACGACATCTTTCGCTGGTTTGTCCAGATTCCGGCTTTCTTGGCCGCTATTGGCCTGATGATGTTGCGTCCGGCGTGGTTTTCGCGACTGATGGTCAGCCCGGCCAAGTGGCTCGGGGCTTTCGCCGTCTGGCAACTCGGTGTTGCTGCCTTCGGGTTGAAGCCGCTCGCTAGCACCGTGTTCTCCTTGGGCTTCACCGCCTACATCGGACTCGGCGTTGTGCTCGTGCATCGTGGGGGCTGGGAAAGAGCACGCGGCTACCTCGGCTTCACCCTTGCGTTCATCATGGTCGCAAGCGCTCTACTCTTCCTGACCGGCCAGAGCGGCGGTCTACGCCTCAACGGCATCATGAGCCACCCAAACCACCTCGGCGGCGCAATGGGCATCGCACTGGTCGTGTTTCTCGATCGCTTCTTGAAGGGCGCTAACTGGGCGCTCCTGTTCTTCTTCCTCGCCGGCGGGCTCTTGTTCCTGACCGACTCTCGAACCGCCATGGCTGGCGCCGCGTTGGCCCTGCTCGTGCGGCTCTCGGAGTTCCTTCCACGAATCGCCGTACCGGCGGTTCTCGGCCTGCTCTTGACCGTCGGCATCCTGGTCACCCAAACCTCACTGCTCGACAGCAGCACGGAGACGCTCAGTCGAAGCGGCAACGAAACCGAACTCACCACCCTCACCGGCCGCACCGATATCTGGGACATCTCCGTCGGGGCGATCGCTACACAGCCGGTGGTCGGATACGGTCCTGGCAGCACGACCGATCTCTTCAAAGAGATCAAACCTGAGGGCGTGCTTGGAACCTTCGAAATCAACCACGCCCACAACCTGTGGTTGCAGCTCGGCTTGATCGGCGGGCTTCCATCGATCGGCTTCGTGACCTTCGCCTTCCTTGGCTACGCCATTCAGACCCGTGGAAACCGCGTTCGCGACCGCGATGCGATCGTCCTCGCGATAGCGGTATTCGGCATTTCCGAGCCGGTCATCTCCGCGGAACCTAATATCTTCCTCGTGACCCTCGCTGCTGCCGTGGCGTCAGTTGGTGTGAAACATCACGTTTCTAATCAAGATTCTGGGTCGCGATCCGACGGGAAGGCTGTGGCGGTCGCGTAACCGTCATTGCCGATCGCCACGGAACGGAGAAATGGATGAGCAAGTGGGTCGTACTTGCGGCGTACTTCAATGAGGAGCACGTAGCCAACGATGATTGGCTCGGCGGTGAGGCATCCAACGACGCGCATACCGTCAAGCTTCTCGCCCGTGCGAACCCGATCGGCAACTGGCACGAACGCAAGAAGCGGTACACGACCGCAAGCGGCTGGCTGCAGCACTGGACCCACGCGGCCGACGCCCTCAAGGGCGACGCTGACGGCATCATCACCCTCTTCCAACATCTCCCGGTCATCATCGGCATGAAGAAGGCCCTCCGGCTGACCAAGAAGCCGGTGATCTCCTGGATGTTCACCGTTCCTGATCTCGACGTGAGCCCTGCCAAGTCAGCGCTCCTACGAGCATCGTCGAAACACATCGACAAACTGGTCGTCCACTCCACCTACGAACTCGACGTTTACGCCGAATGGCTCGGTCTGCCGAAGAGCCAGTTCGAATTCATCCCCTACACCACCGATGCTGATGCCATCGCCGCGTGGGTTGACGATGAACCCGACGAGCCCTTCGTGGCCGCCCTCGGATCCGCCCATCGAGACTTTCCCACATTCTTCAAGGCCGTAGAGGAACTGAACCTCCCCACCGTGGTGGCCGCCGGTCGGCCAGCGCTGCAGGGCATCACCGTGCCTCCCAACGTCCAGACGCCGTTCGACATAACTCGCGCTGACTGTCATGTGATTGCCCAGCACGGGCGCGTCAACGTTGTTCCTCTTCTGCCTAAAGAGTCGATCGCAGCCGCCGGGTACGTGACGATCGTCGAGGGCATGTACATGGGCCGCCCATTGATCGTCACCGACTGTTACAGCGTGAGCGACTACATCATCCACGGTGAAACGGGCCTTCTCGTGAGGCCCAACTCCGTAGATGACCTGCGCGACGCCATCGAACGTCTCTGGTACGACGATGACCTTCGCAACGAGCTGGGCCGCAACGCCCAGGAGTACGCACGCGAGCATTTCTCGGAGAAGGCCGCTAGCCAAGCCCTTCACCGCCTTATGGAAGAACTGACGCCCTCCCGCGCTATTACAAGATCTTCCAAATTCCCTAAGGTGGCCTAGCCATGGCCGCTTCACCACCCGTCGTCGACGACGCCTCTGAAGATGGTGAGGTCGTCAAGACCCAAATTAAGAACTCTCGTTGGAGTCTTGTATCGCGGCTCGCGATTGCTGGTGGAGCGCTGCTCTCGATCCTGATCCTTCAGGACGCACTCAAGGTTGAAGACTTCGGCCGATTCGGCGGTGTCGTCGCACTCGTGGCAATCCTCGGTGGTCTGGCCCGACTGGGTGCCAGCGAACTGATGCTCGAACGAATCGCTCGCGACGAGGATGGAGCCTCTGCCGCCTACGGGCGGGCGATGGGCACAACGATGCTCGCAACCATGGCCGGAGTCGGGCTCATGGTGCTATTCCGGCCGCTCCTGCTGCCCGGGCAACCAATCGTGTTCGTGGTCGCTTTGGCCGCTGGAGAACTGCTTCACGTAGCCGGGATGGACACTGCGATCCGAGTGTTCAACTCGCAGAAATTCTTCCGACGTGCCGGACTCCACGCCATCATGAGCATCAGTATCCGGCTCGCTTCAGTCGCCTCACTGCTCATCTGGCCCGCCGCCAACCTTGAAGATGTAGGTATCCGCTACGCCGTTGCAGGGTTGGCCGTCTGGTTCCTATCCATCGTCAACGTGTCGGCCAAGATCGGCCGCCCAAAGCTCTCGATCCCGACCACGCGAGAAGAACTCACCCGTGGCGCAACTATTGCCGTCGGACAGACATCGCTCACCGTTTCGACCCGCATCGACCAGACCCTGCTCGTACGGCAAGGGCTGGACCTCGACGCCGGCCTCTATGGCTTCGGCGCCCGAATCGTATTCAATTCGATGCTGCCCGCTCAGGCGCTGTTGGAGGTCGTCTACCCAGACTTCTTCCGCGCTGGTGCCGAAGGTGGCGGCAGCGCTCACCAACTCGCACGTCGCATTCTCAAGCCACTGCTGATTTACGGAGTGTTCGCCGCCCTTGTCCTGGTGGGCATCGCTCCCGTCGTTGAAGCGATCCTCGATGACAGCTTCGAAGACGTCATGTGGGTGATCATCGCGATGGCTGGCTTCCCGGCCATCAGAATCAGCCAGAACCTCGCGGGCGATATCTTGAGCGGTCTCGGTGCGCACAGCACTCGTAGCCGGGCCACAATGACTGCAAGCGTGCTCAACGTCGGCATGAACCTCGCGCTCATCCCAAGCTTGGGTTGGCGAGGTGCCGCGATCTCTACCTACGCAGCGGACGCATTCTTGCTCGTGGCGTTCTGGTACTCAGCCAGTCGACGCCGAAACGATTAACGCAAACGTCGATCTCGAAGAGCTTGAACCGGCGCGGTCTGCACGACGTGTCGTGCGAGGATCAGCAAGAACCGGGCGTCTCGAATGAAGTAGCGCTTGATCATGCGGCGAGGCTCGGACACAACTCGGTGCATCCACTCGATACCGAGCCGCTGAAATACCTCAGGTGCTCGCTTCTTCAGGCCGGTAATGAACTCAAGCGATGCCCCTACAGCGATCACCATCGGTGCATCACCAAGCTCTGCAGGCCACTGATCGATGATCGAACGGCCAAGGAGAGGGTCTTTCGGAAAGCCGATGCCGAGGAACACGAACTCGGGCATCTCGTCCATAGACGACATTGCTTCGATGCACTCCCACGCGAATCGGTCGATGAGCGTGCCTGATTCGGCGGGGACCATCGGTGCGACGAGCGATCCGAACTTTGGGTGTTGGATAGCGAGCCGTTCGGCGACTTCAACGTTGGGGACGACTGCGAACGTCGAACGCTGTTGGGCAACGAGTTCTGGCCAGAGCGCCTCGGTGAGGTCCGACCCTGGAAGTCGGGCCTGCAAGGCGCCGCCAGCAAAGCGACTGAGACTAACGAGTGGCTGCCCATCAGGAAGCACCATCGCAGCGGCTCTGACGGTCTCTTTCACGTACGGTTCCGCCGTTTCGAGCGTCACCATGATGTCCACATTGGGAGTGACTACGAGCGGAAGCTCAGAAGGCTTGCCGCGAAACCCGTCGAGAAGCGCAGAACACACGTGGTCGATATCTGGCGCGTCAGTAAACCGGATTCCCCATGTGTGTACATCTTGAAGGGCTGGGTTCGTCTGCATATCTCTAAGGTGGTCTCCGCGGCGCTTTCAAACCTGAGTCGATTGGCTCTACGCCACTAGGCGAAAGGGCCAGCTACACAAGAGTTCACTGCACGCGCGCATTTTGGTCAACTTAGGCTGATTTTGCTTAGCGACCAGCATCTGAAAGCCGATAGGTACTGTGCATGCTTCGTTCGTCGAAATGGCTCAGTCCGCCCTGCCGCGGATACCCGGTCTCCGCTACCATTGACCGAGTGGAGCATTTGCGTTCAAAATCAACACTTTTCGCGTTGGTTTTAGGTCTCGCGATCGTGCTCGCGGCGTGTGGAACCCCCGCAAATGCCGATGATGCAGCCGATGTCACACCATCGGATACCACTCCCCCAGCGGAGGAAGATGACACGGGTCGCGACGATGTTGAGGCCGAGCCGGTCGAGCCAAACGACGCTGACGCAGACTCACCTCCACCGCCTACCCCAAGTGAGATCAACGCAGCTCTCGGCCGTGGTATCAACCTCGGAAACGCGCTGGACGGCCCGCGAGAAACCACCTGGGGCCCTGGCCTTGAGGCCGAATATTTCACCCTTATCCGAGAGCAGGGCTTCGATCATGTACGCCTACCCGTGAGCTGGGCTGGGTACGCCGACACGAACGCTCCGTTCCTCATCCCTGACGATGACCCCACGATCGATCACGACGACTACAACTCGATTTGGGAACGTGTCGACTGGGCGATCGAGCAGGCGGCAGCCAACGATCTAATGATCATCGTCAACATGCACCACTACGACGAGTTACATGCCGACATCGAAGCGGAAACCCCACGGTTCCTCGCGATGTGGGAACAGATATCGGAACGCCTCGCCGGTGCCGGCGATCACGTCATTCTCGAGATCCTGAACGAGCCCAACGGGCAGTTCAACCCGGATCCACAGCCCTGGAACGCCCTCTTCGCCGAGACCCTCGAAATCGTTCGAGAAGATCACCCCACCCGCACAGTGATGGTCGGCCCAACGAACTTCAACGCGGTCACCTACCTGGAAGGACTTGAGCTTCCTGACGATCCGTACCTACTCGGTACCGTGCACGTGTACGTTCCATTTGAATTTACTCATCAAGGCGCCGTATTCGCCGACCCGATTCCGCCCGTCGGAACCGGCTGGGCTCCCGAGTACATCGGCGTTGCCGAAGGCTTGAGTAACGGGTCCTGGGATACCAATATCGCTGCCTCAGATGGCGGCCTCGCCGTCAGCTACACGGCGCAGTGGACCGGATTCGGCCTCGATCTCGACAACGAATTTGCTCCAACAAGCCTCTCGTTCAGCGCCACTGGCCAAACTGGTATTCGAGTCGGCTGCCGGAACTTGGACGACTCAGTCGAACTTGTAGAGGTGCAGTTGTCGGGCACCTCGACCCCACAAGTCGTCGACCTCAGTACGTGCCCGTCGACCACAACCGGTGTCTTCTTGCAGAACACCGGCGAAGGGGCTCAGGAGATCTCGATTCAGTCGATGTCGCTCTGCACTGCCGAGGGTTGCCAAGACCTCCTCTCCTCTCAGCAAGAGCGCCTCGTCGAGCATTTCGCCATCGCCGCCGAGTGGTCCGAGCGCACCGGCATCCCTCTCAACTTGGGTGAGTTCGGAGCGTTCGCTGCAGACGGCCAGGCGCCGCTCGCAGATCGAGCCGAATGGACCGCGACGATCGTCGACATCGCGACCAGTCACGGCATGTCCACCAGCTACTGGGAGTTCTACAGCGGTTTCGGCGTCTTCGACGTAGAGACCGAAACGTGGGAAACCGAAATCCTCGACTCCCTACTCGGGTAGCTCGCAGCTGCGTAGCCGCTGCGAGCGGACGCCGCTTTGCGCAGCAGGAGCGAGGTCGAGGCCCGTTAGGGCCGGATCCGAGCCCTGGAGGCCGAAGGCCGGGAAACTCAGAGCTCGCAGGCCAGGAAACTCAGTCGACTAGATAGCCCTTGAGGTGTTCGCTGCGCTGCGGGTGACGCAGTTTGGCGAGGGTCTTGGATTCGATCTGGCGGATCCGTTCACGGGTAACGCCGAAGGTTCGCCCGACCTCTTCGAGTGTGCGAGGACGGCCGTCGTCGAGCCCGAAGCGCAACCGGACGACTTCTTGTTCTCGTGGAGAGAGCTGATCGAGCACCTCTATGACCTCAACCCCCATCATTTTGCGGGTTGCGGCATCGGCTGGTCGCACGGCCTGGGAGTCTTCGACGAAGTCGGCCAAGCTGGAGTCGTCCTCGGCCCCAATGGGAGTATCGAGCGACAGCGGGTCTTGGGCGATCTTGAGGAGTTCCTCCACACGATTCGGCTCCAGGTCACACACCTTGGCAAGTTCCTCAAGCGAAGGCTCGCGTCCGTACTCTTGGGTGAGGCGCCGTTGTTCTCGTCGAACTCGGCTCATTACTTCGACCATATGCACCGGGATGCGGATCGTTCGAGACTGATCGGCGATAGCTCGGGTGATCGATTGGCGGATCCACCACGTGGCATAGGTGGAGAACTTGAAGCCCTTCTGATGATCGAACTTCTCGACTGCACGCATCAGTCCGAGGTTTCCCTCTTGAATGAGGTCGAGCAGCGGAATGCCACGTCCCACGTATCGCTTCGCAATCGAGACCACGAGGCGTAGGTTGGCCTCGGTCAGATCTTCCTTGGCAGCGTCTCCACGACGCACGTGGCGCTCTAGGAGAGCTCGTCGTGATGGTTCTACCCCGTCGAGGGTTTCTGCGGCTGCGTGCAGGGCCAGTTCTTCTTCAGCCTTGAGCCCCTTGGCGATGCGTTCGGCTAGCCGACTTTCCTCCGCGCCGGTGAGCAGCGGTACACGTCCGATCTCTTTGAGATAGACGCGGGTGGAGTCGGTCGAATTGATCGAACGCTCCGAAGTGAGTGCGTGGGTGCGTTCTCGCTGCGCACGCTTCTCACTAACGTTGTCCTTGTTGGCTTTGTTTGCGTTTGGCTGGCCGTTAGTCACTGCGCACTTCCCCGTCGTCGGCAGCCCCTACCGCTATCCAATCGGCAAGTGGAGCCAGATCATGAGGATCCGCGACCGGTTCGCGAAGGTCGATCGACCATTGCCGGAGAAACTTGACCTCGGACAGTACGTCTTTGACATTGCCTGTGCGACGAGCTTGAGATTCGAGATCGCCCGCGAGACGGTCAGCGCAGCGACCGAGGACCCGGGAGACGATCGCAGACGCGTCGAGTTGGTCATCTGGGGAAGCTGCCAGTTCCACAAGCAGATCTGCTTCATCCGCGCCGAGCATGCCAATAGCTTCGCGTACAGAGTCACCCTCCCGCAGCGCGACGAAGATCTGTTTTCGCTTCGGCGCCGCGAACATGGGCTCGGAGAGCAGATCCACGAAGGGGTCATCGCCAGCGATTACGAGCTGCAGCGCCTGGTCTTCGATGTGGTCCGATCCGATCTGGGGCGGGGCTGACAACATCGGTTCTGGAGCGCTCTGGCGGCGGGCTCGGGGCCTGGCCTGCATCTCTCGCAGGCGGGCGGCATCTATCTGGCATCGATCGGCGATGGTCATGATGTACTCATCACGAACGAGCGTGTTCGGGTGTTCGGCGACGAGTGCCAACGCGTCCTCGGCAGCTCGAGCTCGATGCTCGATCGAATCGAGTTTGTGACGGGCGAGCTCCCGTTCCAGCCGGAACTCGAGGAACGACAACGCTCCCGAAACCGATTGTGCGAGCCGCTCAGGATCGGAACGAGACAGATCATCAGGATCGACCCCGGTGGGAAGATCGGCGACCATGACCTCGATCTCGTACTTCTGCTCCCACTCATACACTCGCTCGGCTGCCGCTTTGCCGGCGTCGTCGGCGTCGAAGGCCAACACGATGCGATTCGTGAACCGTTTCAGCAACTTGAGATGGTCGTCGGTGAGCGCAGTGCCACACGTGGCGACGGCGTTGAGTATCCCCGCTCGCCCGAAGCCGGTCACGTCGGTGTATCCCTCGCATATGATCGCTTCGCTAGAGGAGACGATGTGTTCCTTGGCCCAATGAAGTCCGTAGAGGACCCGGCTCTTCGAATAGACCGCACACTCCTGGCTATTGATGTACTTGGCGCCCTCTCCCCCGGGCATGATTCGCCCGCCGAACCCGACCGCGTCGCCGCGCTCGTCGAACACGGGGAAGACGATGCGTCCCCGTTGCCAGTCCATCTGCTTGCCGATGCTGTTGATCTTGCCGAGTCCGCTGTCGGTCAGATCGGCGTCGCTAATTCTGAGACGTAGCGCGAGGTAGTCCCAACCCTCGGGAGCGAAACCAACCTGATAGCGCCGGACCATCTCGCCGTCGAAACCTCGTTCGCGGAGATAGTTCCGAGCAACACCCGCCGCTGGATCCGATAGCAGCAGGTTGTGATAGATCTCGGCCGCCTTGGCCACGTGACCCATCAGGTTCTTCTTGCGGCTCCGGGCTGCGCCCTCGTTCGCGTCGGTGTAGCGCAGCGTGATACCGGCATGTCGGGCGAGGTGCTCGATGGCGCCTGGGAAGTCGAGGTTCTCGAGATCTCGAACAAAGGTGATCGAGTCTCCGCTCTTTTTGCAGCCGAAGCAGTGGTACAGACCCTCTTCAGAATTGACGGAGAACGAGGGAGTCTTTTCGTTGTGGAACGGGCACAGACCACTCCAGCGGCGACCGACGCGCTTGAGTTGGGTGTGTTCAGAAATGAGCTTCACGATGTCGGTCGACTGCCGAACACGCTCCACATCCTCGTCCACGATCCCCATGCGACCCACGCTAGTACCCCACCCTGACGTTTCGTCAGGCGGAGTGGAAGCAAGAGGCCCATCGGCGGGTTGCATTCAACGTGGATAGACGCGCCCTATTACTCGGACCGTTGCCAGCCATGGTGCTGGTCGGATGTGGCGTGACCGCGCTGCCCGAACAGGCGGCGGACAGCACCACCACGGACGCACCGACGACCTCCACGCTCGCGACCGATTCGCCCTCGGCACCACGACCCGAAACGCCGTTGACCGTTCCCCTGTCGCTCTACCTCATGCAAGACGCTGCAGACGCTCTATCCCCGCTCTCGTCGCAGCGGACCGAGGAAGGTCTCGCCGTAATCGCCGAAAACATGGGCGGGGTTTGGGCGCAAGCCAACGTCATCTTCGATCCGATCAACATCGCGACGATCACCGCGCCAACCGACGTGCTCGAAGCCATCGCTCTCGGGCTCGACACCAGCCGCTTCTTCGATCAGATCGGGGCCACCTTCGACATTCCCAACCCATCAGCGGTGAACGGCTTCTACGTTCGCACTGCTGGCCGTGTAAATGGCTTCGCGCCGAGTGGTTCGCGGGTGTTCTTCGTGATCGACGAACCGAGCGTCCACGACGAGCGGGTGTCGAGCCACGAGGTCGGCCATATCTTCGGGCTACATCACCAATTGCAGGACCCTGGGACACTCATGTTCTCGGGAACCAACGGCACGGTGCTCAACGAAGACGAGATCGTCGTCGCCCGCTACACCGCACAAGGTGTCCTCGACGGCGCTCGTTAATCAGCCGCCTACCCGTCGTCGCCCATCATCGTCGGGATGGCAAAGATGCCAATACCGGCAACGGCCACCGAGATTGCCGACACAATCCACGCCGGTCCACCGAAGAGGTCGAGTTCAAAGAACTCCCGTTGGCTTGGTATAGCCACGATGACGGCATAACTCGCCGCCATAGCCAGCGCGAGCCCGATCTTCCATCCTCGAAGCGGTCGACTCGCTGCCACGAGTACGGCCAGCCCAGCACCGAGGAGCGTCACCGTGGCCAACGTTCTGGCCTCGCTCAGCGAAATGTCGAACTGACGTCGGCCGACCTCGTAGGTGATGAACGTAGCCGTGGCCGCGAGAGCGCCCGCTGGGATCGAGAATCGCAGGACACGGTCGAGGAATCCGCTTCGCACACGACGGACCTCAGGGGAAAGCGCCAGGAAGAAGCCGGGGATACCGATACTGAAGGTACCGATGAGGGTCAGCTGGCGGGGCAGAAACGGGAAGGGGCTTCCGATGATGCCAATCGCAACCGTCAGCAGAACGGCGTACATCGCTTTCGTGACGAAGAGGTTGGCCACCCGCTCGACGTTGTTGATGACCTTGCGGCCCTCGTCGACCACGATCGGCAGTGATGAGAAGGCGTTGTCGGTCAAGATCAAGTCAGCGACCGATCGAGTCGCTTCGCTGCCTGAACCCATAGCGATTCCGAGATCCGCGTCCTTGAGCGCCAGCACGTCATTCACACCGTCGCCGGTCATCGCCACCACATGGTTGCGGGCCTGGAGGGCCTTCACCATGGCCTGCTTTTGACGAGGCGCTACCCGACCAAAGACATCGTGTTCTTCGAGGGCCTTACCGATCGCGGCTTCATCATCGCCGAGGGTTCGGGCATCGACTGGCGTGCGATCGCCCATTAGACCCGCGCGATGACCAATGGCATCGACCGTCTCGGGGTTGTCTCCCGAGATGATCTTGATCGTTACGTCCTGGTCGGAGAAGTAGCGAAGGATATCGGCAGCGTCAGACCGGATCTCGTCTCGCAACTCGATGACTGCGATCGGGTCGAGCGGGCTCGGCGCGGTGTCCCCATCGGGGCCGTGGGGGCTCGATGCAACGGCCACGAGGCGCTGACCCGCAGCACTCAAGCGATCGATGAGCTCGGCTCCCGCTGCGTCGTCTCCCAACAAGATGTCGGGCGCTCCCAAGTAGATCCATCCGTGGTCACGGAATTGCGTTGCCGACCATTTCCGGGCGCTCGAGAAAGGTTCGGTTGCCACGACTTCCCAATCGCTCGACGAACCGACTCCGTCGATGATCGCCTGCATCGTGGCGTTCGGTGCTTCGTCGGCGGCCGCGAGCGCGGTGACCGCCGCAGTGGCGTCACTCTCGGAATGTTCACCGACGACGTGCAGTTCTGAGAAGACGATTTCTCCGGTTGTGATGGTTCCGGTCTTGTCCAGGCACAAGACGTCGACACGGGCCAGGACCTCGACCGTGGACAGCTGCTTTGCCAGCGCCCGGTTGCGTGACAGCTTCAAGACGCCGGCAACGAACGCGAGGCTCGTGAGAAGCACCAAGCCATCGGGAACCATGGCCACGGCGGCGGCGACCGTTCCCTGCAAGGCGTCTTGCCAACGTTCCTCGGCACTCAATAGGCGGAGCAGCAACAGAATCGAGGCGATGGGGATGATGATCGTGAGCCACATCAAGATCTTGTCGATGGCCTGACGCAACTTCGATTGTGCGGCGCTAAACGTACGGGCCTCGATGGTGAGGTCGCTGGCGAAGCCGTCATCGCCAACCGCGGTAGCGCGTGCCGTGCCCGAACCTGCGACGACGAAGCTGCCCGACAGCACCTCATCGCCCTCGTCCTTAGCAACCGAGTCGGACTCACCGGTTAGCAACGACTCATCGAGCAGCAGTCCGGTGGCACGCACGATCTCGGCATCGACGGGAACCTGCCCTCCGGGCGACAACACGACCAGGTCGCCGAGCACAACGTCGACCGCCTCGATGGTCTCTCGCCCGCCTGAGCGAATGACCGTGGCGTTCGGTTCGGTCAGGACCTGCAATTTGGCCAGTTCACGACGGGCCTTCACTTCCTGGGTGACACCCACAACCGTGTTCGAGAGCACGACACCGACGAACAGGCCGTCTTCGGGGTGACCCGAGATGATCACGAGGATGAACAGGACCACCATGATCGCGTTTACCGGCGTAAGCGCGTTCGCACGCAAGATCTGTAAGACGGTGCGGTCGGGCGGGTCACAAGGCCGGTTGACCTCCCCCGCTTCGATGCGTTGGGCTACCTCTTCGGGACTTAATCCGGTCAGTTCCACTGCATCACCCTACGTCGGCGACAATTCAACCCAGATCGGCTCATGATCGCTCACCGCTCCCGTGGGCACCACCCCGCCATCGAGTGCACGGAGCCCTCGACCAAAGAAGTGGTCGAGCACGAAGGGTCGCCCGAACCGGTGAAAGGTCTCTTCTCCCAGCTCGGATAGCCGCTGCATGTCCGCCGCTGCGAGCGTGCGCTCAAAGGCAGCGATGCTTCGACGCGAGGCCGTGTTGAAGTCGCCACCGATGATCGAGGGGCCCGCAGAACCGGCAAGGAACTGCGAAACGGGCTCGAGTTGTTGCACTCGGCGACGTAGCGAGAGCAGAACCGTTTCCAGGTGAATGCTCCCGATCAACACATCGACGTCGTCGATGGTGGTGGTGGCAAACACCGCGGACCGAGGCTGGCCGTTGACCCGGGCAATGTGTGGGAG
>CAZTDG010000048.1:0-16338 GCA_964612655.1 uncultured Acidimicrobiales bacterium
TCTTGACTGTTCCAGCTGTCCTGACAGGCCTGGGCAGTGCTGCGCTTGGCAGACCAACCGAGGATCTTGTTCGCTCGAGTCGGGTCCGCTACGCACTCGGCGATGTCGCCAGCTCGGCGCCCGGTGAGCTCATAGGGGATGGTCAAGCCCGTTGCGTCCTCGACGCCAGCGATCAGTTCGAGCACACTCGTGCCAACGCCCTGACCGAGGTTGTAGGTCTGATAGCCATCCTGCTCCTCGAGGAACTCGAGGGCGGACACGTGGCCCTCCACGAGGTCCATGATGTGGATGTAATCACGCACGCCGGTGCCATCGGGGGTGTCCCAGTCGTTGCCGAACACCATGACCTTCTCGCGTTTACCGGTGGCCACTTCCATAACCATCGGCATCAGATTGTTCGGCTTGCCGACCGGAGCTTCGGAAACCTTCCCCGACTCGTGCGCGCCGACCGGGTTGAAATAGCGAAGCGACGTGATCTTCCACTGTTCGTCGGCCGCGGCGACGTCACGAATAATCACTTCGATCATCTGCTTGGTCATGCCATAGGGGTTGGTGGCTCCAATGCCTGCGCTCTCGGGAATCGGACATGACTCGGGGTCGCCATAGACCGTGGCCGACGACGAGAACACGAACTTCCACACCCCGGCAGCCTTCATGGCTTCCAACGTGGCCATCGCAGACCCGAGGTTGTTGCGGTAGTACTCGAGAGGCATCTCGACCGACTCACCAACGGCTTTGAGCGCAGCCATGTGAATTACGGCGGTGACACCGTTGTCGGCCATCACCTTCGTCAGCAGCCCGACGTCGGTGGCGTCACCCTCAACGACCGTGATGTCGGTGTCCATCAGCTCGCTCACGACATCGAGCGCGTCCGGTTGGGAGTTCACGAAGTTGTCGACCACGACGACCTTGTGGCCGGCCTCGATCAATGCGATTGCCGTGTGACTACCGATGTATCCGGCGCCTCCGGTGACAAGAACTGTTTCCACGTTGTGCTCAACTTTCTCTGGCATCGACCTCTCGGTCGACCCGCGCCCTTGCAGAGTATTTTGACCACTTCTGGTCGGGACTACGGCGATACTCAAGCCTTTCTTAGAGAGCTCCCAAGCTCGTTGGAAACCTGTTGAAAGGCACACTCGGTTCCAAACCGCTAGGTTCAACATCGTGGGACTGCTTACGAAATACATCCCAACGTTGACACCCGAGCCAGTTCGACAGGTCGGACCAGTGGTCCATCTAGCAAACGGCCTACAGGCGACCGTCGCCACCACGACGAGCCAGCCTCAGCGGGTCATCATCGAGGCCATCGGTTTCCGTTCGTTCACCGACGTGTTGTTGGCCGACGATGCCCGATCGGTGGCGGCTCTACTGGCCAAAGCAACGGTGATCCCGTCCGAAGCGGGGAAGTCGACGGCGGGATCATTCGAGTGCGCCGTGGCATCACCGGCAACCGAAACTCGCACCGTGATCGCAAACCATCACCGGAGCCGCATCCGTATGACGAGACTGCGTTTCACACCGCCAAGCCATTTCGCCACGTTCGTGTACGACCTCGATGATCTACAAGCCACCCGCCTACGAGATGCCCTTCTGGAGGCAGCCGAAGAATGCCGCTGACCCTCGCGTCGGGGTCCCCTCGACGATTGGCGCTGCTAGAGGAGCTGGGCCTCAATCCAACGGTGCGTCCCGCCGACATCGACGAAACACCACGACCGGGCGAAAGCGCCGCCACCTACGTCGAACGCCTCGCCGTAGAGAAGGGTGCCGCCGTCACCGACACCGACGACGTGATTATCTCTGCGGACACGATCGTCGTCCTCGATGGGGAGTTGTTGGGCAAGCCGCTCGATGACGCCAACGCCGCGAGCATGCTCAGGCGGCTGTCCGGCCGCACCCACGAAGTGATGACCGGCGTAGCCGTTCGCCGTGGCGACGAGGTCAGCTCCTTCGTCGAGACCACCATCGTCCACTTCGCCGAGCTCAGCGACGCCGACATCGCCTGGTATGTGGGCACCGGCGAACCAGCTGACAAGGCTGGCGCCTACGGCATGCAAGGCCGCGGCGGAGCGTTCGTGGTGTCGATCGAAGGCAGCTACGACAACGTCATCGGCCTCCCCCGCCATCGCCTGCGCCCACTGATCGCCGACCTGTTCTAGTCAGCCCGCAGAGCGTTCTTCGAAGGATGCGGACCACCTGCCGGTCCCAGCTCTTCGAAGAAAGAGCGGATTGTGCGGCACACTGGAGGGATGGACGCGATCACCTCCACCAACGCGACGGTTGCCGATCTGCCAACCACGCTGCAGATCGGGCGACTCTCCGTGTCCCCGCCCGTGGTCCTCGCGCCGATGGCCGGCGTCACCACTGCGCCGTACCGCACCCTCTGTCGCCGGTTCGGCAACGAGATGGCCTTCGATGACACCACGCAGCCTCCTGGCGATGCCACCAACGCCGTTGGCGGGCTCTATGTAAACCAGATGATCACCGCCCGCGCCCTCATCGAAGGGCATCGCAAGATGATGGAGTCCGCCAAGTACGCAGACGGCGAAACCCCTCGCAGCATCCAGCTCTACGGCACCGACCCGTACTGGATCGGCGAAGCGGTCAAGAAGCTGGTGAGCGAAGGCGCGGTCGACCACATCGACATGAACCTCGGCTGCCCGGTCGCCAAAATCACCCGCCACGGCGGAGGCAGCGCGCTCCCCTGGCGTCACAACCTGTTGCGAGACATCGTGCGCGCCATGGTGTCGAACGCTGAGGATGTTCCGGTCACGTTGAAGTTCCGAATCGGAATCGACGACGACCACATCACCATGCTCGACACCGGCAAGATCGCCGAAGATGAAGGCGCTGCAGCGGTTGCGCTGCACGCTCGCACCGCTGAGCAGGCCTACTCAGGCACCGCTCGCTGGGACACCATCGCCGAGCTCAAACAGCACGTCACCTCAATCCCCGTGCTCGGCAACGGCGACATCTGGGAAGCCTCGGATGCGATCGCCATGATGCGTGAAACCGGTTGCGACGGCGTGGTTATCGGCCGCGGCTGCTTGGGCCGCCCGTGGCTATTCCGCGAACTCACCCAAGGCCTGTCGGGTCGAGACATCACCCCGGCTCCGAGCCTGCACGGCGTGATCAAAATCATGACCACCCACCTCGATCTGCTTACCGACTGGCTCGGCGAAGACCGCGGTACTCGTGACTTCCGAAAGCACACCAGCTGGTATCTGAAGGGCTTCCCCGTCGGTGGCCAGTTCCGCCAGCAGGTAAATCAGATGAAGAGCCGAGAGCAAATGCTTGACCTGCTCCACTCGCTCGAAGACGAAGAGTTCCCGCCCGAAGCCGCTCGACTCACCCGCGGCCACAGCCATGGCCCCAAGCGCGTCATTCTCCCCTACGGCTGGCTCGACGATCGCGAGAGCCGCACTCCACCAGGAGTCAAAGCCGATGCGTTCACCTCCGGCGGATAGCGGCAGAGAGATCTAGCGAAGTACCGGGGTTGGACCGTCGTTGAGTTCGTGGTCGTGCTCTTGGTCGGCCGAAGCTTGCCGCCGCAGGATCATCATTGCGATGGCGACACCGGCGAGAATGCCGAGGCCGTTAGCGATGACATCCTCGACCGAATAGGTGCGTCCGAACTCGCCGATCTGACGGAACTCGTCTGCGATACCGAGCAGCATCACCGCAGCTCCCGCGGCGCGAATTCGGGCCGGGTGCTTGGCCAAGAGGGCTGCGAAGAAGGCGATCGATCCATAGATGACGAAGTGACCGACCTTGTCGCTCATCGGCACGCTTTGCAGAATTCCCCGGAACGGCCCGACACGCCAACCGTCGAATGCGGTGAACCACACGAGTAGCCCAAAGAGGCCAACGACGGCGCTGGCGAGAAGGACGTGGCAACGTCCCCAAGAGTCGGAGGTGAATTCCATGGCTGCAGTATGGAACCCGCCGTGCAAAGAGAACCGAAAAATCACGCCAAGAGGTTTCAAGATCTTCATTTCTCGCGGTTGGGCCGTCTGGCCTAGACGCAGCGGTGGCGCAGTTCGCCGATCCCTTCGATGGAGATCACAAGTTCGTCACCAAACCGCAGCCATTCAGGTGGAGTGCGTGCTGCACCCACACCACCGGGAGTACCCGTTGCGATCACGTCACCGGGTTCAAGCGTGATGATCTGAGACAAGTCAGCCACGAGCTCGGCGGTACCAAAGATCAGCTGGTCGGTGTTCGAACGTTGCTTGACCTCGCCATTGACCGACGACGAAATCGCCAGTCCGGAACCGTCACCAATCTCATCTACGGTGACCATGAATGGCCCCAACCCACTCGCCTGTTCAAACGTCTTGCCTGCCAAGAACTGGCTGGTGCGGCGTTGGTAGTCGCGAACCGAGAAGTCGTTGAACGCGGTGAACCCCGCGACGTGGTCGAGCGCATCGGTGACATCGACGTTGCGAGCAGGCCTCCCGATGATCATCGCGAGTTCAGCTTCCCAGTCGTTGTGGGTTGAGATCGCTGGGTTCGGGAGTCGCAGCTCGTCGTTGGCGCCGATGAGTGCGCCAGAGAATTTCGAGAAGTAGGTCGGAGCGGGCGGAAGCTCTCGCCCCATCTCCTCTACATGGTCGCGGTAGTTCAGCCCCACGCAGATGATCTTGTTCGGTCGGGTGACGACCGGCGCCCACTGCACGTCGCGTAGGTCGATGGTCTCTTCCACGCTCCCGTCGACCGGCTCGTTGCCGCTGGGCGAGCCGCCGTCTGCGAGGAGTTGTCCCACATCGACAGCGTCGAGGAGCACGGCCTCGCCGGTGTCACGGTCAACGCGAACCGCCCTCGTCGTGCCGCCATGATGGATGGTCCCAAGCTGCATGAGCGAACTCTACAAGACTGACCCCATGAGCTCTCCGGACACCAGCCGCGCTGATCTACTCATTGCCAACGCTGGTCTCGTTGCTACCGTCGACGCTGACCGCACCGAGCTGCCCGGCGGTTGGGTGGCCATCACCAGCGGGCTGGTGAGCGGGGTGGGTTCCTCACTCGATCCGAAACCCGAGGCCGCCCAGGTCATCGACGCCACCGATCAACTCGTCACCCCTGGGTTGGTCAACACCCACCATCACCTCTACCAAAACCTCACCCGAGCATGGCCACCGATGACCGACAAGGCGCTGTTCGGGTGGCTGCAATCGCTGTACCCCACCTGGACGGCGAACCTCGACGAAGAAGCTGTCCACACCGCGGCATGGGTCGGCCTGGCCGAGCTGGCGTTGTCGGGATGCACCACGAGCAGCGATCACCACTATCTCCATCCCCGTCGAGCCGGAGATCTGTTGGCGGCGGAGATAACCGCGGCCCAAGAACTCGGCATGCGATTTCACCCCACGTATGGGTCGATGAGTTTGTCGGTCAAGGACGGCGGTCTGCCGCCCGACGATGCCGTACTCACCGAGGATGAGATCCTGACGAACTCAAAAATGCATGTTGAGCGCTGGCACGACCCGAACCACGGTTCGATGGTCCAAGTCGCCTTGGCGCCGTGCAGCCCATTTAGCGTCACCCCCGACCTGATGCGTCGCACTGCCGAGCTTGCCGAGAGCCTCGACGTTCGACTCCATACCCATCTTGCGGAGAACGCCGAGGACGACGAGTACGCGATCGCGACATTCGGTATGCGTCCCGTCGAGCTGTACGAAGACGTCGGCTGGCTGACCGATCGTTCGTGGGGCGCCCATGTTGTCCGACCGAACGCCGACGAGGTCTCGCGCCTCGGCGCGGCCGGGGTAGGCATCGCCCATTGCCCGAGCTCGAACATGATGCTCAGTTCAGGGATTGCTCCCGTGGTGGATCTTCGCTCCGCTGGATGTCCGGTGGGGCTCGGGTGCGACGGTTCATCGTCAGCGGACAGCGCGTCGCTTTGGCAGGAAGCTCGGCTCGCGATGCTGCAAGGCAAGTTGACGTCGGGGGCTGCCGCAATGACGGCACGAACAGCACTCGAGGTCGCCACACGAGGTGGCGCTGGATGTCTCGGACGAGAAGGCGAACTCGGCGAGATCTCGATCGGTGCGGTTGCCGACATCGCGGTGTGGAAACTCGATGGGCCAGCACATGCGGGCGTGCTCGATGATTTGATCGAGGGATGGCTCCGATGCGGGCCAAATCAGGCCTGGCACACCATCGTCAACGGACGATTCGTCGTCGAAGGCGGCGCACTCGTTCACGGCCAGCTCGAGGCGATGCTCGAATCGCATCGAACCATCGCCCGACGATTCCAACCGATGCACTGATCGGCCGGCGCATCGTGTTGGGCGCTGACCCGGAACCGAGGTAAGACAGCCCGACCCGAACCAGGCACCCAACCACAAGCTTTCGCCTGCGATCCGCACAAGTGCGGACGTCTGGAGGAACCCTGGCATCCTTCGCTGGTCTGCCCGTCAGCCGTTGACTTCAACCGATATTCATAGCCCTTACGGGGCGTTCATTTCCCAAGCTCGGTGCGTAACCGTCGACCACTCGAGCACCACCCAGGGTGACATACAGCGTTCACGTGTGGGTTGGAGATGCCGAATCTGTAGAACCGATGATTTTTCAGGACGTCATCGATCGTTGTGGGACTACTTCAAGTCAATAAGGGAGACAACGCGGCACGATCGACATCCGTTCGTTATATTTCGAAGTAGTAAGACACCACAGCAAGTATGAGCGAACGCCCTGACGCTTCGCTCAAAGCGAACCTTCATCAACACCAACGTTGGCGGAACTTGAAGGTTCAACAATCGTGTCTTAGCGGGCACCCAAGACATCGACGGAGCTATGCCTCACGCTTCCAAAAGCAACAACAAACCCCCTCTGGCTGACGCGCCCTCGGTGCACGAGCCCATCATCATCGACGCTCCAGAAGACGACCAACCCATGAACTCATGGGGTGTCGAATTCTGGAGACAGCTTCTCCCAATCGCCATCGTCCTTGCGTCCATCGCGGCGTTGGTGACCATGTCGGCTCCCCCACTCGAGGAGCCACCCCCCGAGACTCCTGCGCCCGAGTCCTCCTCCCTCGATCCGAACGACGGCGTCTCCCATGAAGGCCTCGATTCAAACGCGACCCCTGTCTTTGACGAGATCCTGGCAGACATGCCAGACGACCCGTTCGGATAACCCAGCCGGCTACCGCGCTAGACCTAGTCGACGGTCATCGTATTCAGTCGCCACGTGGTGGTTAGGAACGCCACTGCAGCGACCACCACCGTCACGATCACGACAGTCGAACCCGCTGGCGGGTCAACGATGACTTCCGTGCCCGAGATGTGGCTCATCGCCGCTCGGGCGTAGGTGCGAATCGCTAGCTGGCCGGCGCCTTCGCTGAACCCCGCGACTATGCCCTCCCACACGAGCACGTAGAGAAGGCCCCATGCGAGCGCCCGTTGGGTGAAGAGCCCCAGCATGGTGAAGACGAACAGATAGCTGACCAGACCCACCAACGATCCGCCGAGTGCACCGATGATTGAGTCGGTCTCGCCAGTAATAGCGCCGATCACCCCCATGGGGATCAAGATCAGAGGCACCAGCACCACCAGCCCGGCGAGGATTGCTGCCGCGGCGATGGTCCAGCGTCCGATCGGCCGAAGCCACAGATAGATCAGCGTCTTGTCTTCACGAAGCGACCCCAACGTCGCGGTCGCGATGACCAGCGCAACGAGCGGCACAAAGATGGTGAACCCGAACGACGCAACATATTGGTCGAGATCGGCGACCTCGAGATCGGCACGCCGCAAGAGCACTCCGATCGCAATTCCGATTACACCAACCACGGCCATCGACAGGATTCGGCCGCGGGTCGCAATCGCGGGGATCATTCGTCTTGTCATCGCAGAAATGATTTTCATCGGCCCACCAAATACTTGAAGACGGATTCGAGGTCGTCGTCGAGCGGCTGCACCTCGCTGAGTGACACACCGATGTCACGGGCTGCCCCTGCGATCGATCGTCGAAAGCTTGGGGCGTCTTCGGTGTCGATGATGAGCGAGGTCGAGTCGAGCACGGTCAGACCGGCGATGCCCGATTGCGCCACCAGTGCGCTGCCGAGCGCCCGAGCGTCAGAGGCCTGCACTCGAATTCGATGAGGTCGTTCGTCCATCAGTTCGCGAATGCCGTGAAAGTCTCCCCGCGCTGCGAGTCGGCCCTGGGCGATGACCATGACGTCGGACCCGAGCCGCTCGACCTCTTCGAGCACGTGACTCGAAACGATTACGCACACGCCGGACTCGCCGAGCTGTCGAATGAGCTGTGTCATATGTAGCCGCTGGCGTGGGTCGAGTCCGGTGAGTGGTTCGTCGAGCAGCAGGAGCGATGGTTCGTGCACCAAGGCCTGTGCGAACTTCACCCGCTGACGCATGCCCTTCGAGAAGGTCGCAATCGGCCTGGTGTCATCCGGGTCGAGTTCCACTATCTGCAGGACATGTCGCGCCCTAGCGACCGGGTCGTCGACGCTGTTGAGGACCCCGGCCAGGGTGACGAAGTCGACGGCCCGTTGTTCTTGAAAGAGCGTCTCTTGTTGGGGCACGATTCCGATTTGGCCTCGTGTGCCTCGGTCATCTCGTGGATCCTCACCGAACACTCGCACGGTTCCCTGCGAAGGAGCGGCGAGGCCCGCAATCATGCGAAGCATCGTGGATTTCCCGGCGCCGTTCGGGCCGAGCAGCGCGGTAACCCCGGGCCAGACGCTGAAGCTCACATCCGAAACAGCGACGACATCACCAAACCACTTCGATACCTTCTCGACCGCCAAGACCGGTGGCCGAGGAGGCGGAGGTGTCGGAGAATCCGCGGAAACGGGTGCCGAACTTGCGGACGGACCCGTTGGAGGTGGCGGTGAAGGCGGATCAACGGTGCTCACTTGGTCACCTCCAAGCGGTGGTAACCGACGATGATCGTCGTAGCGAACAGCAGTACGGCGCCGAGCCACACCAAGAAGGACACCACGTTGGTGATCCCTTCGAGTGGCATCAGGTCTTCGCCGCTTCCCCAAATCCGGACGATCAACTCGTTCGGAAGGCGTACGAGCCCAAACAGCCGGATTCCTTCAGGGGCATCGGTGCTGTCGGCAACGACGTTGCTCAGCGCCTCGCTCGCAATGATGCTCATGGCGATTCCTGCCGTTGCGAACAACGGGCGGTCGGTGAGCGTCGAGGCCGCCATCGCGAACAAGGCGAAGAACATTGCGAACACGATTCCGCTGATGATGATGTTGAACAACGTCTCGATCAGGCCCGAGAACCCAACAGGCCCAATATCGAGCAGGCTGTAGCCGATCAACAAGAAGACCAGCGGAAGCAGCGTCACGCTCATCATCACGGCCATGATCGCGGCGAACTTCGACGTGAGGTATTGCCACCGGTTGAGCGGTGAAGCCATCGTGATGCCGAACATTCCGGTTCGACGATCGGACCCGAGAACCTCAGGAACAACAAACGCCGCCAGCAGAATCATCGACACGCTGATGAACCCGTAGTAGTCCGCGTATTCAGCCACCACCTGGTCGGCCAGCTCGCTGGGGAGCAGAACGGCGATTCCGAGAAACGCGAGGGCCGGGATGTAGGCGATGATGATCGTGATCAGGGGAACGACTTTGAAGCGAAACTTGCGTCGCAACCCAAACGCTCGTTGGATCGAGGCCACCGCGACGGCGACCATCCCGCTGCGTACGCCGGTGCGTGGCCCCTCATAGGCCCGATACCCGCGGCTGAAGATTTCGGGAGTTCCCGAGGTTGGTGTCGTCATGATGTTTCCAACTCCGGTGCAGTGTCGTGGGGTGCGGCATAGACCTCGTCCAGAAATAGGTCTTCGAGGGTTTGGCGGCTCGGTTCCATACGTCGCAGCGGCACGCCGTGGTCGGCGATCGCATCACGCATGGCGTCGGCCAAGGCCTCGGCTGTTGTCGGTAGGCCCGATGCCAGACCTGTGATCTCAATGCGGTTGTGCGAGGCGCCCGCCGCGAAGCCTCGGCTGCGCAAGGTCGCTACGACGTCGTCCACGCCTTCGTCAACAACCGCGGTCATCGGGCCGTCGCCTACCCGCAATTCTGCGAGCGGGCCAGCGGCTCGCACCCGTCCGTTCGACAAGATCACGACGTTGTCGGCAATCCGTTCGACCTCCTCGAGCAGATGAGACGACAGCAGCACGTGGATGCCAAATTCGGTGCCGATGGTCCGGATGAGTTCGAGGACATCGTCTCGTTGCACCGGGTCGAGGCCGTCGGTCGGTTCGTCGAGCATCACCATCTTCGGGCCGTGGGCAACGGCCATGGCGAGCTTCACTCGTTGACGCTGGCCGGTGGACATTGTGCCGACGGGTCGTGCTCGTTCTTCGCCGAGGCCGACGAGCCATAGGGCATCGCTCGATCGGGTGGTCGCCTCACGTTTGGGAAGGCCGTGAAGGAGGGCGACATGGCGGACGAGGTCTTGTGCCAATACGTCGTTTGGGAGATCGTGATGCTCCGGCGAATAACCGATGTGGGTCCGCAGTTCCGGTCCTGCGGTCGCGGGGTCTTCACCCAGAACTCGCAGCGTGCCGCTGTCGGGGCGATGAAGGGCCAACAACATGCCGAGCAATGTCGTCTTGCCCGCACCGTTCGAACCGAGCAGCCCGGTCACCCCCGGCGGCACGTCTGCGGTCACATCGGAGAACACCTCATGAGGGCCCCAAGACTTCGTCACTGCCTGAGCTGAAATCACGGGGGTTGCGGTCACGTCTCCATTGTTGCAAGAGAACGTTCGCAACACACTCAGGAATCACCCTGATCTGACCCTGATGCCGCACGAGGTCGAGAACTCGGAGACGTTTGGGGTCAGACGCCCAACAACTCGCGGGTGACCGCCTCCAGCGATTCGAGGTCTCGTCGAGCGGACTCGATGTCGGGGCCGACGATTTCGAGGTAGGCCTTGAGCTTGGGTTCGGTGCCGCTTGGGCGGACGATGAGGCGGCCGCCATCGAGATGGAAGATCAACACATCAGCCGACGGCAGGGAGGGTTCGCCTGATGAGGCGGCCGAACTCTGCTCGCCGGCCAGGTCGATGACCTCGATGACATCGAATCGGCCGAGCGACTCGAGGGCCTGCCCGCGCAGGTCTGCCATCACCGCGCCCATCTGCGTCATGGCCTCGTCACCATCGAAGCGGACCGACACCTGGCTCGTTGCGTGATGCCCGAACTCGGCTGCGAGTTCGGCCAGTAGGTCGTCAACACTTCGCCCGTCGGCATTGAGCGAAGCGACGAGGTTCGCGAACGCGAGTCCAGCAGAGATGCCGTCCTTGTCTCGCACACGTGGCAGAACCGAATAGCCGAGCGCCTCTTCGTACGCGAATACCAACGGCGCGTCAGGCGACCCGGCACGAGCCAACCACTTGAATCCGGTAAGGGTCGACTCATACGTTGCGCCGCGTCCAGCAGCGAGCTTTGCAAGCAATGTCGACGACACGATCGAGTTCGCGACAGTGCACGGCCGCGGGGCCGATTCGAGCACGTACGACGCGAGTAGAACACCGATCTCGTCGCCGGTTAGGCGCTCCCAACCAGTCGAGCGTTTGATCGCCACGGCGAGACGGTCGGCATCAGGGTCGTTCGCGAGGACGACATCGGCATCGATCTCATCGGCCAAAGAGTTGGCGAGGTCGAGCGTGCCGGGCTCCTCGGGGTTGGGGAAAGACGCTGTCGGGAACTCGGGATCCGGATCGTGTTGTTCGGCGACGCTGTGCACTCGGTGGCCTGCCCGCTCCAACACCTCACCGAATAGCTCTCCGCCAACGCCGTGTAGTGCGGTGTAGGCAATGGCTACCCCCGGCTCCTCTGGGCCTCCGAGCGCCCGGGAAACGGTGGAGACATACGCCTCGATCTCCGTTGCACCCAGGACTTCTACATCGTCCGGACGCGCGATGTCGACCGACGCTGGCCACGCAAGCGCGGCCATCGTCGCTTCGATTCTGGAGGCATCGTCGGGCTGGAGTTGGCCACCATCGGCGACGTACACCTTGTAGCCGTTGTCTGTTGCCGGATTGTGACTCGCGGTCACCATGACTCCTGCGGCAGCCTCGGTGACGCCAACAAGGTGGGCGATGATCGGTGTCGGCACGGGGTCGGCGAATATCCGAGGTCGATGGCCAGCGTCGGCCAGCACCCGAGCGGTCACGTTCGCAAAGTCTTCACTGCCATACCGGGCATCCCGACCGATCACCACCGTCGACGCCTCGGGCAACCACTCAGCAATCGCCATGGCCGCGAGCTCGACCTGTTCGACATTCATGCGCAGCGGTCCGTCGCCGAGCGGGCCACGAAGACCCGCCGTTCCGAACGTGAGCCGGTCGACCATCAGGCGCTACGAATAGCGGCGACGGCGGTGCGGAGACCAAGCTCCAACATTTCGTCGACCGTAAGCTGGCGCTCCTCAGAGCTGAGATGGTCGCCGGTAACCAAATGATCGGTGATCGTGAACATCGAGAGCGCCTCGGCGCCCTCCAGCGCACAGATCGAATACAGCGCTGCAGTTTCCATCTCTACGGCGAGTACACCATTCGCGGTGTGCATCTCGCGGGCGGAGTCATCGGGTTCATAGAAGATGTCGCTGGTGAACACCTTGCCTTCGATGAGCCCCACACCTGCTCCCACAGCGATGCGTCGAGCTACGTCGAGCATCCGGGGCGACGGAACGATCGGGCTCGGAGCCCTCAATTGCTCCGGCATGTTCGAGTTGGTGACAGCCTCATCGGCAACCACGATCTGGCGTAGAGCAAGCTCGGGGCTGTAGGCGCCTGCAGTACCGACACGAATAATGGTCGACACGTCGTAGGAACGGAGAAGTTCGGTGATGTAGATCGCAGCCGAGGGCATGCCCATCCCCGAGGCCATGACCGAAATTGGTTCTCCGTCGTATGCCCCGGTGAATCCGAGCATTCCTCGCACGTCAGTGACCTGCACCGCATTGGTGAGGAACGTCTCGGCGATGTGTTCGGCACGCTTCGGGTCGCCAGGCATAAGCACGGTCGTTGCGAAGGCGTCATCGGGGGCATTGATGTGAGGCGTCACCACGGATGCAAAGTCTGCCAGATACCCCATGCTGCTGCTCGGATCCGGCGTCTCTCACGAAGTATCGCGCCCGCATACCAAAAATTGTCACTCAGGCAGACATGGGTCACACCGAGAGAAATATTGTTCTGCAAATCCAAATAGCTAACTCACTAGGAGTATTTGACGTGCGGAAAATGAACACAAGAATGCGGGGAATGGCTGCAATATTTGCAGCTATGGCGGTAGCAACGGCGACATTCGCCGTGCCTGCGGGCGCGGAAAACTCGGCCCAAACCATCGCAGAGACAGCCATCGCTGTCTCAAGCGCCGACGGTTTCGATGATGAAAACGAAGACTTCGACATTTTGATCCACGCCCTAGAGGCCGCAGATCTCGTCGGCGCCGTCGCTGACCCGAGTGCAGACCTGACGGTGTTTGCACCAACCGACCAGGCATTCGTACGACTGGCACGAGACTTGGGGTTCTCCCAGTCCGGCTATGACGAAGCTGCCGCGACGACATTCATTGTCGAACAGCTCACCGCTCTCGGAGGCGGCGATCCAATTCCTGTTCTCACGAACGTCCTGCTGTACCACGTATCTGCAGGCTCGACGTCCTACGCAGATTCATTGCGAGGGAACGTCACGGAGATCTCGACCTTGCTCGAAGGCGCGACCTTCACCGCAGAGGGACGCAACCTGGTAGACGCTGCACCTGCAATTACTGATGCACGAATCCGGAACCCGCAGACAGATATCGCTGCCAGCAATGGCGTTATCCATGGCGTTAGCCGTGTGCTTTTGCCGGTACCACTCGAAGAGATGGGCAACCTCACCAACCCATCGGCGCCAACGATCGCTGACACGGTTGTTGCAGTATCGAGCGCCGACGGCTTCGACAGCACCAACGACGACTTCGACATCCTCTTGCACGCTCTTGTTGCAACCGATCTAGTTGGTGCAGTCGCCGACCCGAGCGCTGAGCTCACCGTCTTTGCCCCAACCGATCAGGGGTTCGTGAACCTGGCCCGCGACCTCGGCTTCGACGCTCCGGGTTACAACGAAGAAGCAGCCGTTGACTTCCTCGGCGCACTGTTCACCGAACTAGGCGGCGGCGATCCAATCCCGGTCCTTCGAGATGTTCTGTTGTTCCACGTAGCGCCCGGCATCCATCCGTACAACGGTGGCTTGCGTGGCGAGATCACCGACGTCCCGACGTTGCTCGGTCCGACATTCACCGCTGATGGACGTGACCTGCTCGATCCGGCTGCCGGACTTCGCAACGCTCGCATCCGCAACCCACAGACCGACATCGTGGCGAGCAACGGATTGATCCAAGGCCTGAACCGGGTACTGATCCCACTTGCTGACCTTGAGTAATGTCATCGTGATCAACCCGGACCTTCTCTCACCAATCGGCTAGCGCATAACGCAAGTCGTTCAACAAAACGAGATCGACCCCCCGCTGGCGTTTGCCGGCGGGGGGTCGTGGTTTTGCTGCGCCGTTAGGGTGGGACGGTGACCTCTGTTCGTCAGGAGCCCGACACCGGCCGTTCCCCGACGTACACCGGTTGGAAGGTTGTTGGAGCCAGCGCTGGCATCTGGGCGCTCCAATCGATGTTGTGGGTCCAAGGGTTCGGCAACATCGCCGTGGAACTGCGGAGCAACTTTGGCTGGTCGGTCACCCTGTTCTCTGCAGCATTCACGGGAACCCGAGTCGGCGCCGCCATCCTCGGCCCTGGCATCGGGGTCGCCATCGGCAAGTTTGGCACGAAGAAGATCCTTCGCTTCGGGGCCGCCATCATCCTCGTCGGGTTCCTCGGGATGTCGCAGATCCAAACGCAGTGGCACTTCGTCCTCGCGCTATCGGTCGCTGCACTCGGAACTGGCTTCGCCGGGTTCATCACGATTACCTCTGCGCTCGTGCAATGGTTTGAGCGCAAAAGAGCCCAGGCGTTGTCGATGCAAACAATGGGGTTCGCAATTGGCGGGTTCGCTGGGCCGCTGCTGGTGGTGGCCTTTGGAATGTTCGGGTGGCGTTGGTCCTTGGCCGGAGCCGGAGTGCTGCTGTTCTTGTCCACCTGGTTTGCCGCCGAAATCGTCGGCATCGAACGTTCGAGTTCGAGTGAACCAAATGACGGAATTGTCGACGAAAACCAGACCACAACCAAACGAGCCGAAGGGGTTAGCGACACCCATTTCACGGTTTCCCAAGCGGTGCGGACGCGGGCGTTCTGGATGGTGTCACTCGGTCACGGTTCGGCGCTCATCGTGGTCTCCGCTGTCATTGCGCACGTGGCGCTGTATTTGACCGAGGATCGGGGCTTCAGCGCTTCTGAAGCAGCCCTCATTGCTGGGTTAGTTCCGGTGTTTCAATTCTTCGGGACTGGCCTCGGCGGCTACTTCGGTGATCGCATCAACAAGCGGATCATCGTGATCATCGCCATGTGTACCCACGCCGCAGGGCTGCTACTTATGACGTGGATCGAAAGCCCCATCACAATCGGCGCTTTCGTCGTGATGCACGGCTTGGCGTGGGGTTCACGAGGGCCCCAGATGCAAGCGATCCGAGCCGACTACTTTGGCTCGACTCACTTTGCCGGGATCATGGGCTGGGCTTCGATCGTCGCGCTCTCCGGCATGGTGATCGGCCCCCTAGTGGCCGGAGTCCTCGCCGACAGCACCGGCGACTATCGCCTGGGGTTCACCCTCATTGCGCTGCTGGCGCTGGCCGGCAACGCCTTCTGGGCCTTCGCCTCTCCCCCACCCAAGCCCGCCACCTAGACGTCGGCACCCGGGTTCTCGGCCAGCCAGCGTGTGATTCTTCGAAGCTTGCGGACCGGCTAGCGGTCCAATTCCTTCGAAGAACACAAAATGAGAAGTGCCCGGCCTGTTGAACAGACCGGGCACTCCTTATTCGTTATTCGTCGTTAGCGAGTTAGCTCGCTGGCATGATCGTCCAGACCACGGCGTCACCGAGGCCATCGGCGGGTGCGGTGGTGATCACGTTGAAGCCAGGTCGGACCGCCTGTAGCGGCTGTCCGAGGCCAACGTTGACGACGTGGTAGCCACCGTCGACTTCGACGAGTTGCCAGTAGGCGGTGTCGTCTACTGGACCGACTACGTCGACGTTGAAGCTGCCACCTTCTCCGTGTCCATGCAGGTAGAGACCCGTCGTCACCGACTGGATGAGGAACACGCCGCCACCCTGTGGGTGAAGGATGAACTCGGTCGCGGTGTTCGACTGGTTCGACGAGTACACGTTCACGTTTGGCTGAACCTCGAGGTAACGAGGGCCAAA
>CAZTDG010000049.1:0-9669 GCA_964612655.1 uncultured Acidimicrobiales bacterium
CGGCAAAAAGTAGCAACGACGCATCCGGTGGCGGGAAACCGAATGCGTCGTTGTTGTTACCAAAGGGTAATGGAGGTCCTTCAAGGGCGCTACCCCTAGAGTTGGGGGTCTTGGTGAGAGGAGACTGTCCACATTCGGGAATAGTTAAGAGACTCGCCGGATTACGGATGCTATGGACGCGCAAGAACTCCGATCAATGCAGGCCCCGCTCAAAGAGCAGTACACCAGTGACCCCGATTCTGCGGTGATCACCCTGAGCGCTACCGGCACGATCGGTGAAGGAGTTACATGCAAAGTCGAGACCGGCGGAAAGATCGCCGAGGCGGGACTTCACCCGCTAACCGGCGGCGACGGGATGTCGTTGTGTTCGGGGGACATGCTGCTCGAAGCGCTCGTCGCGTGCGCCGGAGTGACCCTCAATGCGGTGGCGACTGCGATTGAAGTAGATCTGCGAGATGCGAGTGTCACCGCAGAAGGCGACCTCGACTTTCGAGGCACGCTCGGGGTATCGAAAGAAGCGCCGGTCGGTTTCAGCAACATTCGACTGACGTTCGATTTGGACACGGATGCGCCGCGAGAACAACTCGACACATTGATCAAGCTGACGGAGCGCTATTGCGTCGTGTTCCAGTCGATCTCGAACACGCCAGAAATGACGGTTTCGTACTAGTCAGACCAGGCGGGAAACGAGTGTCTACTCGGTTTCCATATCTACGCTGCGTTCCTGATCTTCATAATCCCAAGTCGCTTCGACTTGGCCTTCCATGTCCAACTCTTCTTCGCTCATCATTTCGCTCGCGAAGGCGCTGGACATCATGAGTGCGACGACCGCGATCACGATGGGGATTGCAACGACGAACTGCGTGAATCGGGAGGAGGTTGGTGCCTTTGGTACAACTTCCTCAACCTTGTCAAGCTCGTTCTTCAGCATGTAAGACAGTGTGACGTTTGTCCGATTGGATTACAAGGATCAAACTCGGACAATTTTGCTAGCTAGGCGAAATCGAGACCAACCAAAGCGCTAGTCAGCAAGTCGTAGCGCCTCGCTGGGCCGTAGCGAGGCGGCGCGCTTCGCGGGGACGAGTGCTGCAAGACCGCTGGCTGCGAGCGGAACGAGCGCCAAGATGACCAACACAGTCCATGGAATCGCAAAGGGCGATTCAGTGCCCGCAATCGCCCCGGAGCGGGTGGCCAGAAAGTAGGCCGAGAGCACGCCGAGTGTCGCTCCGCAGATAATGCCCATCACGCTGATGAAGGCAGCTTCGCCGAGGAACCAGCGGCCGACTCCACGGCTATCGAAGCCCATCGAGCGGAGCATGCCGATTTGTCGCCGCCGTTCGCGGACCGCCCGCGAGAGCGTGACGGCGAGACCACCTATGCCGATGATGAGCCCGAGCAGCAGGTAGCCGCGAAGCAGACTGAAAAACCCGAGTCGGGCTTGGAGGAGCCGGTTGACCCGACCCGAGAACGTCTCCGCTTCGGCACCATTGGCCAGGAACCCGGCTTCGATCTGGTCGACGACACGCTCGGGATCCGCGCCTGGATCGACGGCAACGTAGAGACGTGTCGCCATGGCCTGCGGGTCGAGGTCGGTTATGAGCGACCGACTCACCCAGATGCCCGGGAACGTGAGGTCGTCGCCGTAGAGGCCGACTATCTCCAGCTCAACGCCGGTCTCCACGACGGTCAGGGTGTCGCCAACTCTGGCCGGGGAGGTGCCCGAGTCGTCGAAAATGTCCGCGGGAGCGAGCACAGCGTCGTTCCCGGAAAGAACATATTGGAAGGCCTCGAGGTCGCTGGCGAAGCGGGGATCTCGTTGAAGGAGGTCGGGAGCGCCATCGCGTGCCAAGGACGCTTCGGCGCCGGTGAGCCGGAAACCTCGTGGCTCGCTCGACGTTTCGGGGTTGAACGATGCGGTCAGTTCGGTTCCGGTTCGGGCGACAGCGGCAGCAAACTCGATGTCGTCAGCCTCGCTCAGCAACGTCGGGTCTAGGGGACTCACGTTGAGGGACTGCACGAAGATGTCGTAGCCGAGGGCGCTGTGCACGATGACCTCGTCGGAGGACTCGTCGATCCCTTGGGCGAGAACGGCCATGAAGGCCAGGCTGAAGATGATCAGGCTGTACATGGCGAGCGAGGACGAGGTGCGGAACACTCGAGCCGTCGGGTAGGCCATTGCGAGTCGGGCCGCGACGCCGCCAGCGGCCGAGCGGGCGGCAATCCGTTGAAAGAGGGTGCCCGAAACGGTTGCGAGCGCGACGCCAGCAGCGACCACGACGGCCCCGTAGACCAAGAAGAACTCGACATCGACTTCGGTGTCGTTGGGTAGGACTTCGAAGATGAGCAGACCCCACACGATGACCTTTAGCCCACCGATACTGCTCAGCGTCAACGAGGAGACCCGCTCGCGTAGTGCGAGCGCGATGCCGACGACGATGAGTGGCAGGCTGAGCAGTGTGAGGTACGGATTGGCAGCCGGTTGACCGAGAGCGAAGGCCCCGATGCCGAGCGGAACACATATGGCTGCAGCGATGAAACGAATCGCCGTGGACCGAGTGGATGGGGGAGCGGGGATATCGCGAATGGCCGCGACGATGTTCATAAGGGAGATTCGCCAGGACGTGAACCAGATCGCGAGCATCGCGATCACAAAGCCGGCGAGGCCTGCCGTGAGGAGGCTGCTCGGGGCGACGGTGGTGATGAGTTGGAAGTCGCCGTCGGGATTGCGGCCTTGCAGGATCGATCGCGTCAAGATGATGATGATCGCCCCCACGCCGATGCCGAGCACCGTGCCACCGATCGCTGCGGGCACGGCGTAGATCAGTCCTTCGGTCCGGAACGCTCGGCGCAGCGTCTTTCGATTCCATCCGATCGCGCGCAGTACTCCCAGGTTCGGACGGCGCTCTTCGCTCAACATCACGAACAAGTTGATCAACAACAGCACGCCTGCGAGGACGCTGAATCCGCCGACGACAAAGAACAGGGTGGTCAGTTCGGCGTCTTCTTCTTCGGCGTCTTCGATCACGTTCTGCTTGATCGGGTCGAACAAGGTCGATTCCGCTGGTACATCGGCCAGCAATCGCTCGCTGGCGGGTGACGCCTCGACCAGCCCCTGCAACTGATCAACCGCTTCAAAGGCCGCCGGGCCAGCGGAATCGAACAGCGTGCCTTCGATCGACACCAGAACCGAGTTGAAGCTGATCGCATCGGGCACGCCCAGCTGGTCGAAGAGCTGGTCTGAAACGTACGCGTCACTCCACCCGGCAAGCCCGACGGTTTCGACGACCTCGGTGACGGTCAATTCGAGCTCGCGTCCCGGAGCAAAGAGCGTGACGGCCTGGCCTGGGCCAACGACGAGATCGTCGGCGAGATCTTGGTTGATGACGATTCCCGACAGACCAGGGTCGGCGAGCCCGGCGAGGCCCCACACTTCGGGAGCGGAACCGAAGTCATCGAGGGCGTCGAAGTCGACGGCGTTGACGCTGATTTGGGGTTCGACGGGCCTGGCGGGGTCTTCGGCGATCGGGTCGTCTTGTGCGCCACTCGCGATCGCTACGCCGACGCCGCGAAGCGCGAGCGCCCCATCCACTGATGCGGGGCCGTCGGTTTCGATGAGGTTGATGAGCGCGTCCGCGTCGTCGCTGGACTCCACTTGGGCGACGAGGTCAACCTCGCCGAGGCCGCGCCGCACGAAATCGAGAATACTGGCCTCGAACGTGTCGCCCACCATCAACGCGGCAACGATGATCGCCGTACCGAGCCCAGAACCAACGATGATCAAGATGGTCTCTAGCGGGCGACGCACCGCGTTGCGCACGGCCATGTTTCGCAGGTCGGAGCGCCGAACCATGTCTATGAGTGCCGGTACGCCAACGATGGTGGCGATACCGATGAGCACGACGAGCACTGTCACGGCGTGAGGGCACCTCCACGGGACTGGGTTTCGTCTCGGTGGATCTGGCCGTCGCGGACCTCCACGATGCGGGTACCGGTCGATGCGATGGCCTGGTCGTGGGTGACCATCACTACGGTTTGGCCGTTGTCATTGACCTCGATGAGCAAGTCGATGATGTCGGCTGCGGTTTCGCTATCGAGGTTGCCGGTTGGCTCGTCGGCCCACACGATGGCTGGGGTCGTAACCAAGGCGCGAGCGATGGCAACTCGTTGTTGCTCGCCGCCGGAGAGTTCCCTCGGGCGGTGATCGATTCGGTCGGAGAGCCCGACGCGTTCGAGCATCTCTGCAGAGCGTTCCGAGGCCTCGCTGGGCCCGAGCCCGGCCATCACCAGTGGGATCTCGACGTTCTCTCGGGCACTCAGGACCGGGATCAGGTTGAAGCTCTGGAAGATGAACCCCATGCGTTCGCCTCGATGGGCGGTCCGGTCGGCATCGTTAAGTGAGTGGATGTCCTGGCCGTCGATAAAGACTTGCCCGCTGTCGATG
The DNA here is from genome assembly GCA_964612655.1 of uncultured Acidimicrobiales bacterium. Lineage (GTDB taxonomy): Bacteria > Actinomycetota > Acidimicrobiia > Acidimicrobiales > SHLQ01 > SHLQ01. The sequence goes on from CAZTDG010000049.1 coordinate 4,442, forward strand.
GAGTCGATTCCCGACAAACAGTTCAACAGCGTGGTCTTGCCGTTGCCCGACGGGCCGATCACCGCGATCAGGTCGCCTTCGTGCACATCGAGCGAGACGCCCTGTAGTGCGTGAACTTCGTTGTTGCCGCTGCGGTAGGTCTTGGTTACGTCGACCGCCCGCATGAGGGGCTCGTGTGTCATGGGTAGAGCTTTACCGGTCGCTGGCGAAACGCGTCTTAAAGAATCCGATGAAGTCGTCAGACGTTAATATCTGTCTTTTTCAATACCTGTGTTCTTCTTAGGCCCCAGGACGTACAGCGCGATGATCGATCCCACGAGGCCACCTGTGCTCGACAAGAAGAGGTCGCCGATCGTGTCCTCGTAGGTGAGCGACAACCCGCCCGCTCCGCCGAAACCGTCTTCGGAGACTGCCCATTCGAGAATCTCCCACCACACGATCATGAGAGCTCCAAAGCCATACCCGAGGAGCACGGCGTCCTTACGGACGTGGACGTTGCGGAAGCGAAAGGCGTGGTAGGCCATCACGAGCAATACCCAGTTCAGGACGTGTAGGACGTCGTCGGTGAGGAGGTAGGCGTCGTAGAAGCCGAGAAGGTTGCCGAGTGTGTCGACGAGGAACGGGGCCGCAAGCAGAGCGTCGGCGGTATGGGGGTAGGGCCGCCATCCGCGAGCTTTGGCAATGATCGGTACGAGGATGGCCGAGGCGAGAAAGAGCGGGGCGCGAAAGCCGATGGCCTTACCGGCGACTACTTCCGGCGGAATCACAATGGCGATAAAGAACGAGACGAACAGTGCCACCTTGATCGCATAGTTGGCCAGCGCCATCCACGGTTCTCGGTCCAAGTCGAGCACACCAGTGGGCGCCTCTGTGGCCGCATCGACCGCCGTTTCCGATTCGCTTCGGATACCCGTCATCTCGTCTCGCCTTCCGCCGTGGTTCTCTTTCGTACCGTAGTTCCATCGGTTGCTCTGCGCTGTCGTTGAATTGCCTAGGCTTACCCCGGTGCGTATCGAGGCGATTCTTTTCGACAAAGACGGAGTGCTTATCGACTTCGACCGGACCTGGGGTCAGTGGGGGCGATCCTTCCTCGAAGAGCTAGCGGGCGATGACGACGCCTTGCATAGACGTCTGGCCGACGCGTTGGTGTACGACGTGGACGCGTCGGTGTTCTTGGCGAGCAGTCCTCTGATCGCGGGAACGTCGGATACGTGGTTGCGCCTCATCGCTCCGGTGCTTCCCGAACGGGCACCTGACGAGCTCATCGAGTGCGCGGTAAACGCGTTGAAGGAGACCGAGGTGGTTGCTCCCGTCGACCTCGTTGCGGTCTTGGGGGAGCTACGCGAAAAGGGGTATCCGCTCGGGATTGCCACGAACGACCATGAGGAGTCCGCTCGTCGACAGATGGAGGGGCTTGGGGTCGTCGATATGTTCGACAAGGTCATGGGTTTCGACAGCGGCTATGGAGCCAAGCCCGAGCCTGGGATGCAGCACGCGTTCGCTGAGCATCTCGATATCGAACCCGGACGCATAGTGATGGTGGGTGACAGCACCCACGATCTGTTTGCCGGCGCAGCGGCCGGAATGGTGTGTGTAGGCGTGTTGAGCGGGCCTGCAGGGGAGGCTGATCTCGCCCCTCATGCAGAGGCGGTGCTCCCAGACATAGGCCACTTGGCCCGCTGGATAGAGACTAGTTATTAACTCTTTTGCATACCTCTGGTGCCCAAGTTTCCGAAGTTGTAATGTCGTGATATGGCGGTAAAAGCAACTACGGGGGATGTAGATATGCGACAAGAAGTAGCATTTAGTAGTGGCTCTCAAGACGAGAGCAGCGAGAATTTTGGCTCGTTCTTCTGGGGTGTCGGAGCGTTCTTCGCGACCGCGTTTGCGGTTCTGTGGATGTTCTTCGGCGATGCGTGCGATGGTTCGGTCGTCTGTGGCGTCGTTCCGGTGTACTTCGCCGTGTTCATGATGTTCGTACTAGCGGCAACAGAGATTGCCGTGACCGCTGTTGGGTTGTACTTGCGGGTAACGAACCCAACTCCACCGCTGTAAACGCAAGGACCTGCGCGGCGGTTAGGCGTCCACCGGAGACAGGAAGGCACGGCCGAAGTCGACGTCACCTTGCAGGTCCCAGACTTGCACTTGGTTAAAGACGGTCAGGTCGGTTTGGCCAGGAATGGCATAGACCTGGGCACCGCTTGGAGACTGGAGCGCCCCGAGTGATATCGATTGACCGCTATCGCTGCGCAGGATTACGGCGAGTTGGGGGCCTCGGTTCGTTCGGAAGTCGTCTGAGAATTGCAGGGCTCGTTGCCCGAGGTCATCGCTGATGGTCGATACTTCGCCGACCACGGTGAACGGTCCATTGCCCGAAAAGGTGCCCTCGAAGGCGGTCACGTCGAAGATGGTCTCTACCGGCACGATGCCCTGGCCGTCCTCGTCGAAGACCACCGCGCCGGATGCCGTGGCCGAGGCTGGGCTGGAGTTCCCCGAGGTGGCGATGACTCCAACGAGGGCAATTCCAACAACGAAAATGCCAAGTACGGCGAGGCGGCTAATGAACTTCTTCATGGTGTGGGAATGGCTCGACTAGGTCTTGCCATTCCAAGCCGCTGCTTAACAACTTGGTACGAACCGAAGCAGAAGCGCCTCTACCTCACCTCGTTGACCACGCAAAGTGACCGCCAGTTGATGTTCGTACTTGTTAAGCAGACCCTCGGAATGAGATTGGCGAGGCATAGACTTCTAGGCACATGACACAAAGTAAGAATCTCACTCGCGTCCCGCTGCTGGCGGTACTGGCCATTGCCGCCTTTGTAATCGTTGCAGCAATCGCGTCGAGCGGTGGTGGGGACTCGACCGTCGACAATGCGAGCACTTCGTTGTCTCAACCCGCAGCGCTCGCCGCAGATGAAGCAGATGCAACTGAGGGATCAGAGAGCGCGACGTTCGCCGGCGACTTCGTTCGCAAGGAAGGCCCCTTCTCCATAACCGGTGACGTCCTCGTGTTCGTCGACGACGCGGGAAACCAAATTCTTCGCCTTACCGATGACTTTCGAACCAACGTCGGCGGCGAAGTGGTCGTTGCGCTGCGCGCCCAAGACGGTGAGACAGTGAGTCTCGGAGCGCTCCAGGCGGCAAACGGTGAACAGGATTACCCACTCGCCGAAAGCACCGATCTCACCATCTGGGATGAAGTCCTGATCTGGGATAACGAAGCTGACGTCGCCTTCGGTTCTGCGTTCTTGACGGAGTCGTAGATCCGCTAGCTGCTGAGGCGGCGCTTCACCGCTGCGGCAATTAGTGGGCCCAGCTCCGGGCCTTGCTCGGGGTAGAGGTAGGGCTCGATGAGTTCCATCTCCATTAGGGCGAGTGAACCGCTGGGGAGACGCAACATGTCGACCCTGGCATACAGCGGTACTTCGTCGAGCAGCGAGATGATGCCCACAGCGGCTTCTACGTCGTCGACGGATGCCTGGTGTTGTTCTTCGGTTCCCCCGTATTCGGATTGGATGCGGTAGTCGCCATCGGCCGGTCGCTTGTTGAGCGAATGGGAGAGCGCTCCGTCGACAAAGATGAAGCTGTATTCGCCCTCGGTCGTGATCGCTGGCTGAAAGGGTTGGGCCATCATTGGTTGGGTGAGTTCGGGAATGGCTTCGCCTCGACGGATTCGATGCTGACCAGTGCTGCTCCCGCCGACCTGACGTTTCACGACGAGGTCGTCGGTCGCGAAGTGGTCGAATGCGGCGGTGATAGCCGCTGAGGTCGGGTCGTCGACCCACAAGGTTGGGATGATTGACGCTCCCTTGTCGGCGAGTGTTCGCAGATAGCCCTTGTCGATGTTCCAGCCGATGAGTTCTAGAGAGTTCCAGAGCTTGGTAACCGAGCCGATCTCGGCCAGTTTGTCGAGATACTCGCCCTGACGATCCCAGTAATCCCACGTGGTACCGATGATCGCCGCGTCGAAGTCGGCCCAGTCGACGGTTTCGTCATCCCAACAGATGTCTTCGACGTGCATGTCGACGTCGGCGAACGCGGGCCGCAACGCGTCCATCATCAAGTCATGCTCATACGCGTCGATGCGCCGGGTTGGCGACCCAGGCAACGTGACCTGGGAACAGAGATAGGCAACTCGTCTAGCGGTGTTGTGCACCGGGAAAGTCTAGGAGTGCGAGTGGCTTCGAAGGCACTACGGTCAGGTGATGGACATCGTGCGTACAGGAACAACAGAGCGGGCTAGTAGGACCGTCACGAGCGGGGGAGTCGTGTACCTGTCGGGGCAGGTGGCAGAGGATCCTGAGGCCGATATCGAAGGCCAGACCCAATCGACGCTCGCGCGCGTGGATGCGGCGCTCGCCGAAGCGGGAACCGATCGAGAGCACCTCTTGTCGGCGACGATCTACCTGCGCGACATCGACAATCACTTCGCACGGATGAACACCGTCTGGAACGAGTGGGTTCCCGACGGTCACGCACCCGCACGTGCATGCGTTGAAGCGCACATGGCGCGCTCAGCACTACTCGTAGAGATCTGCATTATTGCCGCCATGCCGTCGTAACGACGGACGTGAAGAACGGCGTTATCCACTGCGCGCCTGAAGCCTCGGGTTGAACATGCAAGGAGTTGTTCACATGCGTTGCGGAATCAAGTTGCGTTGAGGTCCGTTTCCTAACCATGACGATCACTAACCACACGCCAAGCACGGTCGCTCCACTCGTCGTTCCCGATTCGTCTCGCCCGGTTGCTGGCGTAGTGTTCTTTGTAGTGGCCGCCATTGTGATCGCCGCCCTCCTCGCAGTGTTGACGGGCGTGATGGATCTCCCAGCGATGATGGAAGACTTGTTCACACCGGCGACTACACCGCCGCCATTTGCCCCGTCTGCGTCGTAGGCAGTCCTTCTTCACCCGGCGGCGATCGAGCTAGGCGCTCGAACCGCTGCCCACGTGCGGTCTCGTACTCGCCTGCAAGTTTGGTGCGCTAGTTCACGTTGAGAATGATCTCGATGATCTCGCGTGCGTCCTCTATACGAGCTGCTTCATCAGAGTTGTCGTCGAGGGGTTTGATACGAACCGTCACAAATACGCCGTCGATGTTGACGCTGATTTCGGGTCCCAGAACTGGGTCCCTGAAGAGGTACGACTCGTCGCCATAGGCTTCCTCGCTCACCTCTCGGGTACTGCCGGTGATCGGATCGCCAGCCACGTGGTACCGGCTGAGAAATCG
>CAZTDG010000049.1:9769-14688 GCA_964612655.1 uncultured Acidimicrobiales bacterium
TCAGGTTCCGTCGCCGGAACCACCGGCGGGGTAGTAGTGGTCGTAGTGGCGACTGGAGCGTCATCACCGTCGGACGCAAAGGCCACGGGACCATCGGACCCAGCGCCGGCCACGACAATTTCACCATCGAAGCCACGTAGCGGCTCAGCGGCGACGGCCACCTCAGATCCGCCGGTCCCGCACGCAGCGGCTATCAGAGAGAGTGCCGCCACCATTGCCCAAAGACTTCTTTTCGCCATACCAGCGAATCGGCGGTCGAAGCGTCGGGCTTTAGGCAGTTGAGCCCCTTCAGACCTTCGCTCAGGTTCGCCAACCTTCTATCCGATACTGTGGGGAGCATCGGCGGAAGGAAATCTGACAATGGCACGATTCGCACCAGGACTCGTTGGCGTAGCGTTGTTCGCTCTTTGGATTTGGGCGGTGCTCGACGTCATCGCGACGGATCGAGTGCTCGCTCGCAACCTCGAAAGATGGCGTGGCTGTTCCTCGTGATCTTCGTCCCCACCGTGGGAGCCGTTGCTTGGCTGGCCCTTGGCCGGCCTGTCAACGCCGGGTTTAGGCCTGGCTCAACGCAGGTTCGAACGGCGCCGGGCACCTACAAGCCGGCACCCCGCGGCCTAGAGGACTCCGACGCGTGGAGCGCTCGAAAGACCAACGTCAGCGACGACGGTTTTGAAACGACCGCCGCCCGCGAACGTCGACTCGCAGAGCGCGAAGCCGAAGTCGCTAAACGCGAACGCGAACTCAACAACGACGAGTAGCCCGAACTACTCGCTCGGTCACGCCGTTACGACCTTTAGGCGTCTGCGTCCTCGAAGGTTTCGGCTTCGACGGCTTGGCGCAGTTCGTCGTTCTGGCATGCTTCGCCCAGAACCGAGAAGCACCCGTCGGGTAGCGACGTGTGGAACAGGGTTCCAACGTGATCACCCATGGCTTGGGAGAAGACCTCAGGATCGGTTTCGGCGACCAGAAGAAATAGCGCCGAGTTGCCCGGAGCGAGTTCTGCGCTGAGCGAGTTGATGAAGTCGTTATCGATGCCAAGGTCGACCTTGCGGGCGAGGAGCCCCCCAACCGCGTAGCCGATGAGTAGACCGAGCAGCGGTCCGCCGAAGATGATGCCGATCAGGAAGCCCCAGAAGCCGCCGTAGATGGTTCGCGAACCTTTGGCTGTGGATTCGAGCGTCTGGCGAATCTTTACTTTGCCGTTGTCCTTCTTGATGGCAACGGCAGCGTCTTCGATCGCCACGAGTGGCTTGTGCACGTTCTGTTGCTCTTGGCTCGACACGTGCGCCAAGGCTTGACCAGCCTCGGCCTCGGTTGGGTAGGTGAATACGATTAGATCGCTCAAGGAAACCCGCTCCTTCTTAGTGGTTAGGCCACGGTGACCAGACGGGCATCCTACCTAGTGCACGATGCGCCTACTCATCGATTGGGTGTGTGGCCCCCGACACCTTCACTGGCGATCCGACGACGTCGGTCAGTTCAACACGTATTCGCGATGGGCTCCCCATATCTACGCCCTGATGAATGAGCAACCGTCCTTGGTGTGGGAAGTCCCGGTCACGCAGATAGCCAGCGAATGCCGCTGCAGCGGCACCGGTTGCGGGGTCTTCGAGAACGCCGCCTGAAGCGAAGGCATTGCGGACGGCAAAGCTGCCGTCGTCCTCGAGGAATACCAACATGATGGTCACTACGCCGTAGCGGCGCATCAACTGCCTGCCATCGTCGAGCGAGTAGCTCATCGCCGAGAGCGTCGAGCGATCCTCTAACACCAGGACGATGTGGCCGGCTCCGCCGTGGATCCATGCTGGAGGCAGTCGACTGTCGAGGTCGTCTGGTTCCAAGCCGAACAATTCGAGCGTTTCGTCTAGCTCCGAAGCGGTCAGGGGTCGGCTGTGTGTCTCCGGAGACGAAAGCGTTGCGGAGAAGCGCCCGTCGCTATGGCGGTTGGCAGAGACAGATATCTCGGCGTCGTTTAGCTGCAGTTGAAAGCTACCTTCGCCATCGCGTTCGCCGAGTGCGGCCCCTAACGCGATGGTCGCGTGTCCGCAGAAGGGCACCTCCGACTCGGGGGAGAAGTACCGCACCCTCCACGCGGACGGTCCGGTTTCTACAGCGAAGGCTGTCTCGGAGTAGCCCACCTCGGCTGCGATGGATTCCATTTCCGGTTGCGGCAACGGTTCTTGGAGGAGTACAACCCCGGCTGGGTTTCCTCCCTTACCGTCAGCACTGAATGCAGCGATGCGTTGGATGTTCATGAGTGTCCTTCCCGCTTCGTCGGGTCGACTTCGCTATCCTCCGATACGCCGGCGACGGCGCACGGCCCGACCGATATCTGTTGGAGTCCGTCCTTGGCTACGAAGTCACCTGCTCGTATGTCGTTCTACTACGACCCGAGCTGTCCATGGTGTTGGATCACCAGCCGGTCAAGACAACGAAACGACTCTTCAGCGAGTTGAGCTGACCCTGAGCGCGGTCCCACGCGCTGCAGGCGGCGTCGCGAAGCTAGGGGAGACGCGTGGCTGTGGGGTGTCTCCACGCAAGCTCCGAGATCCACCCACTTAGCCCCTCATACACCCCGTCCGCATGGCCGGAGGAGGTGCGTCGTTTAGATGATTCGATGTCATAGCCCATCGGTAGTTTTTGCTTTGCCGGGGTGAACGTTGCGTCGGTGGGCGGATCGACGGCTCGTCCTCAGGGACCAACGAAGTTTGGCTCGTATTCTCACGCGTTGGGCCGATCGCGAGAACAAGGCGGAACTGCTCGAAATTGCCCACGATCGCACTGCCAACCGACTGACCACCGCGATCGCGGAACACCTAGCAGGAACCGAAACCGACGAAGACCGTGACCAGCGCCAACACGACAACCGCAGCGTCACCGTCTACACGACGCCGATGGCATGGTTGTCCTCCGCGCCACGTTGCCTCCCAGCGTCGGCAAGCACGTCGTCGCTGCGATCGACACCATCGTCCAGCAAGTGGCCGCAACGCCGATGGTCCGCTCCCAATTCCACGTAATGAATCGGACAAATTTGCCGATCTAGAAGCGTGCTGTCCAGTGCAGAAGAATCTAATGGAGTAGACGGGTCCCGCTCCGTTGAGAGAGGCCCGCGGCGTCGGGGTCGCTCAAGTGGAGCTCCTCGGTCATCACCGCAGCTGATTTCTCTTTTCGGTCGGGTGCTCGTGGTTATCGGCCTCATAGCGTCATTGCTGTTGCCAGCGGCGTTTGCACAAACCACGGTGACGGTGACGGTGAACTCAACCGGCGACGGTGGCGACAACAATCTCGGCGACGGCGTCTGCGATACGGGTGGCACGAACAGCGAAAATCGACCCGAGTGCACGCTTCGCGCGGCGATTGAAGAGACCAACAACCTGGTGGGTCTCGACGAAGTCCAATTCGCGATCCCAGTTTCAGACGCGGGCTACTCATCGACGGCCAACGCTCCCGATGCCTGGACGATCGTCCTCGGCAGCGTGCTGGACGATATTGACAGCCCGCTCGTGATCGATGGGCGGACGCAAGCTGAATGGGTGGACTCGCCGGTGATTGCGTTGACGGGCGGCACTGGTGCAGGAATCACCTTCGAGTCCGGCGCCCCGGGAAGCGCTGTTCACGCGTTATCGATCTACGGAAAGCCCGACGAGGGGATCCTCTCCCGGGCTGACAACACCACGGTTACTCATAGCTACATCGGTGTTCGACCAGACGGTGCCACACCAGGTAACGGCGGGTCGGGGATCCTCTTCAAAAGCGGAGCCATTGGCGGAGTCATAGGTGGCGCTCCAGGTGCAGGCAACCTCATAGCCAACCACGATCCGTCCGGAATCTTCATTGAGAGCGCAGGAACGTCCGCCGTGATTAGTCACAACACGCTTGGACAATCACCGAGCGGCGCCCCAGCTGGCAACACTGTCGGAGTCCTAGTCGAAGACGGACCTCAGAGCGTTCTCGTGGATAGCAATATCAGCGCAAACAGCGAATTCGACGGGATCTTGATTCGGGATGCCTCCAACACGACCATCACGAACAACGTCGTCTCGAATGCTGGCGATGACGGCATTCTTGTAACCGGCGGTTCGACGAACACCGTGATCGGTACCCCAGGTAACGGAAATACGATCCACGGCGGTTCGGTCGACGGAATCCTGATTCGAGAGGCCGGGACCGGCACGATCATCGAGGGCAACGCGATCGGACTTGACGAATTCGGCACGCCGAACGGTAACGCCAACGACGGCATCGAGCTCTTGCGACAGCCCGATTCGGTGTTGATCCGTGACAACGTCATTACTGACCAAGGCGGCCGCGGCATCGTTCTGCGCCAGAACTCGAACGCTCTAATCACCGAAAACTCCATCTTCGCCAATTCGCACATTCCGATCGACCTCAATGGCAACGGTCGGACTAACAACGACAATGGCGACGGCGATGGCGGTTCGAATAATCAGCTCAACACACCGGTCATCGATCCACTGGTCGACCTCGGTGGCGGGTCGTTCGAAGTGTCCTTCGAAGTTGACGTCCCAGCTGGCACCTACGACCTGGAGATCTTCGAAAGCGCAGCCGACGGCCCCTTTGGTGGTGGCGACGCCCAGACCCATGTGAGCACCATCCCGGTTGTGATCAACGCTCCGGGAAACGACTTCATCGTTACGACCCAATCGTTTACGCCTGGTTCGTTCGTGTCTGCCACGCTCACCGAGACGGCGATGGCGATCACGTCGGAGGTCAGTAGAGCTGAACTAGTCCCCATTATCGTTTCGCCAACGACCACAACGACCACAACGGTTCCGCCAGTAACGACCACGGTTCCGCCCACAACCACGACCACGGTTCCGCCCACAACCACGACCACGGTTCCGCCCACAACAACGGTCCCGCCAACCACGACCACGGCTCCGCCCACAACAACG
>CAZTDG010000049.1:14788-16217 GCA_964612655.1 uncultured Acidimicrobiales bacterium
CCAACCACAACAACGGCTCCGCCCACAACAACGGTCCCGCCAACCACGACCACGGCTCTGTCTCCCACCACCACGGTTTCCGTAGCGGCGACAACGACGACAGTCGCAGTAGCCCCCACAACCAGCTCGACAACGACCAGTACTGCGCCGGCCGCGACGGTTTCTCCTCCGCCATCGACCGCGCAAGGCGGCTCAGCGACGACTCAAGCGGCTCCGACGACGAGCCCTACCACCACGAGCCCTCCGCCTCCTTCTGCACTTGCTTTCTCCGACTTCGAAGCAATCGATGACCACTTCGTTGCATCCGACTCGGCGCTCAGGGTGGACGTCCTAGACAACGACCGTTTGACTGCGGGGGCGGAGATCATTTCGGTTACTCAGCCTGAAGTTGGGTCGGTGGTGATCGAAGATGGTGAGCTGCTCATCTCCGTGCCACCGAGTTTTGGCGGCGGTTTCGACTTTGCGTACGCGATCAGCGACGCGTCGGGAAGGGAATCGTCTGCGACGGTCACCGTTCTCAGCGTCAATGTGCTGACCCCGGCCGTAGACGTTGCGGACCCAGCGGGCCCGCTCACCTCGGTGTCCGAAGTGTTTGAACGAGCCAGCGCGCTCTTCGACGGGCTCCTCAGGATTCGACTGTCGACATCACAGCTCGCCATTCTGGCGTTGGGTCCGCTTGTGTTCTTCGTGTTGGGTTACTTCTTGTTGCGCCGCGAGGACCTGCTTTCCATTACCAATACATCGCGGAACCGCCCTGTTCAGGTGGGAGCTAAGGAAGGGGCCCTGCCGCTTCCCCACGACGCTCTTGTTTGGGGGCGTGGCAAGACTCGACGACTTCCCAATGGGAAATCGAAAACGCTGATCGAAGTGCCGAACGGCGATAGCACCTGGGTTGACTCGGACTTCGTAGTAGCTACCGGGTACTAGCCCTCGTCGTGGGGCCCACACTCCAGGTCTACTTTTCGACAGCCGCTATCAAATATCCGCGATCCCAGGGTTCGCCCTCGGGGGAGAGGACCTGATCGTTGTGGTGCTCGATCTCCACTGTTTGGAATGCGGAGCCGGCGACAAGCTGGGTGATCGACTCTGCGTCATAGGGAGTGAATCCGTATTGCGCGAACGGGCGAGCTTCCAGGAACGGAGCATCGACGAACGCGACGACCGCCCGACCTCCAGGCTTCAGCATCCGGTGTACTTCGCTAAGGGTGTGAGCCGGGTCTTCCCAGAAGTAGATGGTGTTGACGGTGAAAAGCCGATCGAATTCTTCGTCGCCGAACGGGAACACCGATCCGTCATAGAGTTCGAAACGGACGCTGGTTGACGGGGGCGGTGACGAGTTCCGCGCAGTTGCCTCAGCCCACATCGTTTCGGAGAACTCGAGATCATCGGGAGTCACGGCATGCAGGCGCACCGGTACGGGCCCATGCTC
>CAZTDG010000050.1:0-16130 GCA_964612655.1 uncultured Acidimicrobiales bacterium
CCGCGAGAACGACCACCAACTTCGTTGAGTTCGAGTCCAAGCGCCATGCGCGCCTTGCCTTCGCTGGTCACCGCAAACACCGGCGCTCGTGTGGAACCAAGGCGAGAAGCGACGATCACATCGTGGCGGCCGGGTGTGGCTTTCTTGGCGCCTTCGGTGGGGGCTCGGCCAATGAGCCCGCTCGTTGAAAGCGTGATGACACATGGGGTGTCGGGTATGTCGTCGGTGCTGCCACCCTCGAGGCTGGCGAGGTCGATCGAAGCGAACTCGTCTTCCGACGCGATGACCGTGCGGCGGTCGACGCCGTACTTCTCGACAGCCTCTTTCAGTTCGGCGAGCACGACCGTGCGCTGGCGCTGCTCGCTGGCCAGCAGCTTCTGGGCGTCGGTGATCAATGCTTCGAGCTCGTTGGCTTCGTCATCGAGCTTTTGCACCTCGAGTGCGGTCAGGCGGCGCAACGGCATATCGAGCACGTGGGTTGCCTGAACTTCGGAGAGGTCGAGCTCACTCATCAGCGCAGCTTTCGCCGCTGGAGCGTCTTTCGACGCACGGATGATCTCGATGACACGGTCGATGTTGTCGAGCGCAATGAGCAAACCGGCAACGATGTGCAGGCGTGCTTCCCACTTGGCCAACCGGAACTCGGTGCGTCGGACAATGACCTCAAGGCGGTGCTGGATGTAGTGGTTGCACAGGTCCCACAAGCCAACGGTCGTGGGAACGCCATCGACGAGCACCACGTTGTTGATGCCGAACGTTTCCTCAAGTGGAGTCATTCGGTAGAGGTTGGCGAGAACAGCCTTCGAGCTAGCGCCAGGGCGAAGGTCGATTTGAATGCGAAGCGGGTTGGTCTTGTCGGACAGGTTCTTCGCGCCCTCGCGCTCGTCGACGCCGGGGAGTTTGCCGACAGATGCCAGCTCGTTGATCTTGGTGATGACCTTCTCCGGGCCAACCATGTACGGGAGCTCGGTGATGACGAGCGCTTCGCGGCTGCGGGTGAGCTTGATCGTTTCGGCTTTCGCTCGAATGCGAACGGTGCCTCGGCCAGTTTCGTACGCGTCGCGCAATCCGTCGTCGATGAGGATTCCGCCCGACGGGAAATCGGGGCCAGGTACCGCTTGCATCAGTTCGTCGACCGTTGGCTTGGGGCGACGCTTCTTCATGACGAGTTCGATGGCGTCAGCGATTTCGCGCAGGTTGTGGGTTGGCATGTTGGTGGCCATACCCACCGCAATGCCGGTGGTGCCGTTGACGAGCAGGTTGGGAATGAGGGCCGGCAGCACCGTTGGCTCGTCGCGAAGCCCGTCGAAGGTAGGGGAGAAGTCGACGGTTTCTTCGTCGATTTCGCTGACCATGTCCATGGCGGCGGGTGAGAGTTTGCACTCGGTGTATCGGTAGGCGGCCGGGGGGTGGTCGAGTGAGCCGAAGTTGCCCTGCGGGGTGATGAACGTTTGGCCACGGCTGAAATCCTGACCCATGCGGACCAACGTCTCGTAGATGGCTCCGTCGCCATGGGGGTGATACTTGCCCATCGTGTCGCCCACAACACCGGCGCATTTGCGGAAGTCGCTGTCCGGGCGGATGCCTTGCTGCAACATCGAATACAAGATTCGGCGCTGCACTGGCTTTAGGCCGTCGCGAACGTCGGGGATCGCTCGGGCGGTGATGACCGACAACGAATAGGCGAGGAAGCTCTCGCTCATTTCGTCGGCTACGGGCGTATCGATAATTTCTGCAGCGATGTTGTCGCTGAACAGTCCAGGCTGGTCGGCCATGTCGGGGGCTCCTGTAGAGATTCGGTTCGTTTGGGCCGCTGTCTGTTGCGGCAGAGCAAACGTGTGTTCGACATCTTAGCGTTGCTGTGATCGACCGTAGCCGGTGGTTCTATAACACGGGTGCCATCACGCTTCGCGATGAAACACCGTCTGGAAAAAGTTGAAGGCCAGACCCGGTAGGCGGCATCGGGTCTGGCCTTCGTGATGAGAACGACGTGGATGGAGGGAGAACCGTCGTCTCAATATTTTGTGATGTGGTGGGGGGATTGGGGGGAGTTGTGTGAGGAGACTTGTGGGGCTGCGCCGGAGCGCAGCCCCCAGTAATTGCTATGCGGCGACCGGCTCGGAGGAGCGGGCGGCCAAGTAGTTCTCTACAGAAGGAACGGAGCTTCCAAAGACCAGGGAGACCAGCTCGTCTGTGCGTCCGGCTCCGGATTCGAGAGCAGATTCAGCGAGTTGGCGGGCTTCGAGTTGCTCGGCGGAAACAGTGATTAGTGCCGCCAAGTTGTCGACCCGTTCGTTGGTGAGGTCAATAAGATCGTTTGACATTTTGTGGGCCTTTCTTGTCGTGCTCACACTTCGTTGTGTGCGCTTGTAATAGAGGAAACGACTAGTCCGGATGGTTCATTCCCGAGCTTGAGGAACACCTCATGAACGTCGCGAATACTGATCCAATCCGGACCTGAATTGTCTTCCGGCGAGGCCTATCAGTAATGAATGCGGAGACGAACCATCTCCAGAACATCGAGTTCGCGTTCATTTGGGAAACCAATGGTCTGCCAGCGATGCGGCTTGTGGCCCGTGGCCAACAGGTGATGGCCAGCAACGCGTTCAACAGCTTCCCAAAGTGCCAAAAGAAGGAGTTCTCCATGATGGTCGGTTAGCCCAACGATGTCGGCTTGAGGCAACAGTGCTTCCGTGGCGGCGCTCCACGTGCAAACCGTCTGCAACGAGCCGCCTACCTGCATCGTCAGCAAGGGCGCCACGTGAAGCTCCGGGCGCGCCACATGGAGCAACATTTCGCCCTGAGAATTAGCCACCTCTGCTCGATCGAGGACCGACAGTCGGTTGCACGCGTCGTAGGCGAGGTGACCGGGCGATGGCTGGTACGGCTGCCATCTCCCATTGGCCCCAACGATCGGCAGCAAGGAGATCTGCGTCGTTGGATTGCTAAAGAACTCCACCATCTCGGCGGCGCGACAGATCGCCGATTCATCTTCAGACGGTACGACGAGCGCGATCTCGGCGTTCGGGACGAACACCACGTACTCGTCGCTGTTGGTTGGCAGCCCGGCCATACCTCCGGGCAAGAGAAGGCGAGCGATCTCTTCGGGAGACTCTACGACGGGACAAAAAATCGAGCTATCGAGATTTCCCCACGATGTCACCGCCGGCAATGCGGTCGCCTCGTCGAGTGCAGAATCGAGATCGCCCTCGGTCGGCACGTTCGCGTCGTCGGTTTGCGGGGCCAACGTCCAAAACAGGTCCCGAGCTATAGCGCGTTGTGGCGCGGCCGGGCTGTGAATCGCTAGAGCTGCAGCGTCGCGCAAGAGATGCTGATTTTCGACAAACGGCGCACGGACGATGGCGACGGTTGGTGGGTGCGACGGCATGGCGATGTTGTCGACATCGCCAGTCGTACCCCTTGAGTGAGGAGGTGGTGAAGGCGTCAAAAGTGTTAACCATCGCCGGTCTATCGGCCCCGACAACTTGGCCTTCTGGGGAGGAGAACGAGACGGTGGCGGGTTGGATGAGGTAGTGGCCGGCCGATTCAGCTCTCTTGCACAGCGCGACTTTCGCAATCTCTGGCTGGGTGGCGTCCTGGTATTCGTCGGTGTCCAGATGCAGTTCTTCCTTCGCGGCATCCTCGCCTGGGAACTCACCGAACGAAGCGATGCACTCGGACTCGTGTTCTTCGTCTTTGGTGGGAGTCTCCTCGTCTCGACCCCACTGGGCGGTGTGGCGACAGACCGGCTGGCTAAGCGCACCGTCCTGTTGGCTTCACAAGTTGTGCTCTCGTCCTCGGCGGGCCTCATCGGACTTGCCGTCCTCTTGGACGTGGTGGCGTTCTGGATGCTCTTGGCAGCGGCCATGACCCAAGGCATCGCGTTTGGCTTCGCGGGACCAGCCCGGGTCGCTATGGCTAGCGACATTGTCGGTCGAGAGAACCTCGGTAACGCGATCAGCTTGCAGTCGCTGGCCTTCAACGGCACTCGGGTCTTTGCGCCAAGCCTCGCAGGAGCGCTCGTCGGCTGGTCGCTCTTTGGTCTGGGCGGCGCGTACTTCGTTGCCGCCACAATGAACGTGCTCGGCCTGGCACTCACGGTCATCTTGCCGAACCCACCAGCCCAGCTGACCGGCAAGGCTCGTCCGTTTAGAGACGTCGCCGATGGCGTCCGCTACGTCGCGGCCACCCCAGCCATTCGTAACGTCGTGCTCACTACCTTTGCGGTGCTGATGTTCGGCTTCAGCTACCTGACGTTCATCCCAGCGCTCGTCGAGGGCGAGTTCGGTTTGGGTGAACAAGAGGTTGGGCTCTTTACCTCCGCGGGGTCCGTGGGGGCACTCCTGGCAGCAATTTGGGTTGCCGGAATCGCGGATTCGCCTCGCGCTCCAATGCTGATGACCGTCGCCGGTGTGATCTTCGGCGTCATGATCGTGGCGGTTGGCCTCGCTCCGGGCTATCTGCTCGCCGCTGGTTTCGCAGTCGTCGGAGGCGCGGGAACCACGGTGTTCCAGACGCTGTCGAACACCTTGGCGCTGACGGCTTCCACTCCCGAATTCCAAGGACGGGTGCAGTCGATCATGCAACTCGGGTTCGCCGGGTTTGGGCTGGCCTCTTTGCCCCTCGGCGTGCTCGCCGAACAGATCGGCCTTCGTCCGACGCTCATGATCATGGGGGCGATGACCGCAGCATCAGTGCTGGGCTTTGGGCTGTTCGGTCGCGCTGCGGTTTCGAAACGGATCAGCGACGATGCCGATCTCCAAGAAGTAATCGCCTGAGCGGCGTTAGCGGGAGGGGAGCGCTGGCAGCGGTGCGTCGGAGAGCCACGCATTGAAGAAGCCCGAGAGGTCTTCGCCGTGGATCTCCTCAGCCAACGCGATGAAGTCAGACGTGGTCGCAGATCCGCCGCCGTATCGTTCCAGCCACGTGCGCAGCATCGTGAAGAAGGCGTCGTCGCCGACCTCGAGGCGAAGGGCATGCAACGTCAGCCCGCCACGCCGGTACACGCTTGCGTCGAAGAGTCCGGCCGGGCCGGGGTCTCCTGGAGCTGGGCTCTGCGCGACTTGGGCTCGAGTAATGAGCCGGTTCTCCAGCGTGCCTAGGTCGCCGCCACGTCCGAACTCGATCCACAGATCTTCGGCGTAGCTGGCAAAGCCTTCGTTGAGCCAAATGTCTTGCCAGGTCGCCGGGCTCACGTGATTGCCGAACCATTGGTGTGCGACCTCGTGGGCGACGATGCGTTCGATCGAGCCGTCGCCGTCGACGAAGCTCGCGCTGAAGATACTCCGGCCCTGGGTTTCGAGTGCGAAGCTGAAGTTGCCGTCGATGACCATCACGCCGTACTCGTCAAAGGGGTACGGGCCGAAGAGGTCGGAGAACACGTTGATCATCTCGTCGGTCAACCCGAAGTCGCCTTGGAACACGTCGCTGAGTCGTGGTGGCACAGCGTCGAACACGTCGACTTGTTCGGCGGGGTCGCTGTCGATCAGCAGGTACTCGCCGACGGTTACCGTCGCGAGGTAGGAGGCCATGGGGTCGGTCATTTCCCACGAGGTGACCCTGCGGCCATCGCCTGCGTCGTCGTTGGTGAGGACCCCATTCGCCACGCCTACCAGAGATCCCGGAACGTCGAGGGTGAAGGTATAGGTGGCCTTGTCGGTTGGGTGGTCGTTGACCGGATACCAGGTTTGGGCGCCGAAGGGTTCGCCGACGGCCACGCTGTTGTTGCCGAGATCGAACCAGCCGATGACGCCGATGCGTGTCGTTGAGTCAACCAGTTGTGGGTTGCCGTCGTACTCGACGGTCAACGTGTTCTCCGAACCGTTGCGCAGCGTCTCGGGAAAACGAACTCGGAGCTTGTCGCCGACCTGTTCGCTCTCTACCTCGACGTCGCCCAGGCGAGCTTGGTTAACTTGCAAGCCCCGCAGGTCAAAGGAGATCTGGTCGACGTCGTCGGTGGCGGTGAAATCGATCGTGGCAACACCCACGAGTTGATCGGCGCCGGTGGTGTCGACTCGCAGGTTCAGGTCGTAGTGCGACACGTCATAGCCCGTGTTGCCGATATTCGGGAAGTAGGGGTCGCCGACCGTTTCGCCGCCGATCACGCCGGTGGCGAGTTGGCTGGTGCTCGTGGTGCTTGAGGTGGCGGCGTCGGTCGTTGACGTGGTCGACTGCTCCGACGTCGTACTCGAACCGTCGTTGGAGGCGTCCGTAGACGACGTCCCCGCGGCGGTTGTAGTGGATGTGGAGCTAGAGCTTGCATCATCGGGCGCCGCGACCGTCGCTGCGCTAGAACACCCCACCGCCAACGCGGCAACGACGGCAGCGATGCGAGCCCATCGTCCCCATGTCGCCGTCTTCGGTGAACCCATCACCACCCCAGTCTTGCCGAGTTTGCCCTGACCCCGGCGTCAGAGCCTTCCCCGATCGTGGCCATAGGAGATTTGTACGTAAAAACCGACCGTCACGGTCCGTTTTCCCGTACAAATCTTGCGAGCGTTCCGAGTCACAAATCGCCGGACAGCCAACAGCCGTGCAGCTCGCCCTGCTCGAGTCGTACCTCTAAACCCGACTGGATCAGACCGCGATCAATCCATCGATCGGCGCGGCCCCCGAATCGAGAACTTCGCTCGACGCAACGCCGAACCATTGCTCGGCGAGTGTGGCGTAGTACTCCTCGAGGTCGGCGGTGGCGATGAGATTGTCGTCGTCCAACCGGCTCAGCGACGGCGCTTCACCGTGAACGCCCGAGACCACCGGGCCAGCAAGGATCGCCATCCCGGCAGCGCCATGATCGGTGCCGGAGCCGTTGGCCCGAACCCGTCGCCCAAATTCGCTTGTGGTGCACACCAGCGTCGACTCGCCGAGACCACGGTCGGCGATGTCGTCTAGGAACGCACCCGTCGCCTGTCCCAACTGATCGAGCAAATTAGCGTGCGCGCCGGCCTGATTGCTGTGGGTGTCGAAGCCTCCGTGGGTCACATGAATCACGCGGATACCCGCATCGATCTCGATCAGCTCGGCAGCGACACCGAGGGATTCGCCGAGTTGTGTGTTGGGGTAGCGGTCGTCGATTCGATCCCGATCGATCTCGCTAAGCGATTCTGCGAAGTCCACCGTGTCAGACAAACTTGCCATTGCCGACTGATGCGGCGACGCATCCGACACCCGGTCGCCGGACATGTCGAGCATTGCGTTGCGGAGGTTCTGGAACCACGGTTCCTCCGAGCGTAGGAACCAGCTGGCGCTCGGGTCGTTCATCGCCACCGTGATGGCCTTGTCGCTACGAAGCGCTGGGCTCGGGCCATTGCCCATCGACAAGCCGGTCACGGGCTGGTCGGTCACAAGCTGATCGCACAGGCGGCCGAGAAATCCGGTTCCGGGAAGATCGCTCCCCGTCGACTTTCCTGCCCACCAACGGCGCTCCATCTCAAAGTGGCTTCCATCGGGGCGACCGGTGACGCCGACGCCCGTCAGCGCGGCGACGTTGTGCGCGAGCAGCGGTGCCAGATTCGGGTGCCAACCGAACTCGTCGGTGAAATCGAGCAGTTCTTCATCGGCAACATGCACCGCCTCTCGCCGGTCATAGAGAGTTCCCGCATTGCGGGGCACCAACGTGGCGAGGCCGTCGTTGCCACCTTGCAACTCGATCACCACGAGGGTTCGTCCTGCCACGTCGGCACTGGCGGCTAAGGGGCGGGGTGGAGTGATCGGGCTCGGCTCAGCCGACGGGTCGGCACTTGCCGCCGCGTTGTCGGGTGTCGCACCAGTTGGCATTCGCAGCGCGACTGCTCCGCCGACTGTGGCTGCACCTCCTGCGGCGAGACCCAAGAACTTTCGGCGGTTGGTGCGCGGTGGCGTATGGAATGACTCAGACATGGAGAGCTCCTTAGACAACAGAAAATTCGGGCGACAACAAGGCGAGCGACAACAACAGCTCCAAGCCATAGTCGAACTCGGTCTGGGCTTCGATCGCGTGCTCGAGTGCGGCGATCGTTTGAGGGGACGGCTCAGCAATGCCGCAATGTGCCAAGACCGCGCTCGCCGTGGGTTCCACACTGTTGATCACCCGATCGGCGACTTCCCAGTCCATGATTGCGTGACCGCGGGCGATCACCTGGCTAGCCGAACTCCACCGGTCATCGTCGGGCCAACCGGCCGCGTTGGGCGGCTCGAAGGGAACTTGCCCCATCTGCTGGATGTGCCAGTACTCGACGCCTAACTCCTCGAATCGATCGATTCCAAAGGCTGCGGTTGCGGCGGTGAACCATTCGACGGGCTGTCGGGTACGTCGACCCCGAGCCTCCACAAAGTCGTCGCCGTGAAGCATTTCCTCGAGCAGCGGCAAGACTTCCCAGTCGTTGCCTCGCAGCACCTGACCGAGTTGGTTTCGTCGATCGTCCTCCAGAGGAGTCGATACCAGGTGCGAATGGATCGCCGCTGCAATGTGGTCGGCGCAGCCCGGTTGGTCGAGTACGGCTTCGACGTAGCCGTCGAGATCCCAGCGAGCTCGACGGCCGAGGAAGGTCACCGGTCGGTCGTACGCATTTGCCTCATCGAAGGTGATGTCGCCGGTCTGATAGTCGACGTTCCAACCGGCCAAGATTCGGGCGCCGGCTCGAATGTCGTCCTCGGTGTAGCCCTGGTTGCGCCCGAGCATGAACAGCTCCAGGAACTCGCGGCTGAAGTTCTCGTTCGGGGCAGCGCCGCGTGAGGAGCTGCCGTCGAGGTAGTGCAACATGGCCCCATCGGTGATGATCGCTCGTGTCAGTTCTCGAACATTGCCGAGAGCGTGCCGCCGAATCAGCTGATGCTGACGCCACATCTCCCGATGGTTAGTTTCGCCACGCTCTGTCGTGAAGTGGCCGTGCCAAAACCAGACCATCCGCTCGTGCAGGCCAGCATCGGCGGCCATCATCTGTTCGAGGAACTCGGCGGGCAACGAGTACCAGTCCACATCGTCGAGGTTGCGGGCGTTTGCGTCCTCCTCGCTCATGACCGACACCCGAGCGTTCAATCGCTCGTCGATGAGGTCATGAATGTCGGTCGAGGCGTGCCGGGAGAAGGCCCGATCGGGGATCCGAAATCCGGTACGGCGAAATGTGTGTGCGATCTGGTCGGGTTGTGCCATACCGGAGTTGTACCGAACGCTCCATGAACCCGCCGTGAAGGGGTCCTTCATGTTGGCTTCATGTTGAGATGTCTACATTGGACGAATGCGAATACTCGTTGTCGAGGACGACTTGGCGTTGGCCGAGGTCCTTCGCCGCGGCCTGACCGAAGATGGCTACGCCACCGACGTCGTTGGCAAGCTGGTCGACGCCCATCACGCCGTCGACATGTTCGACTACGACCTCGTAGTGCTCGATCGGGGACTGCCCGACGGCGACGGCCGAGAGCTGTGTGCAGCGATGCGCGAAGGCGGCGACGGCACGCCCGTGTTGATGTTGACCGCTCGCGACGGGCTCGGTGACAAGGTGGAGGGCCTCGACGCTGGCGCCGATGACTACCTCACCAAACCCTTCGACTATCCGGAGTTGACGGCCCGGCTTCGAGCACTGTTGCGCCGACCAACATCGGCACAGTCACCGATCCTGATCCACGGCTCTCTAGAAATGGACCCGGCGAGCCGACGTGTATCGCGGGCATCGATCACGATGCCGCTAACCGCACGAGAGTTCTCCCTCCTTGAGGTGATGCTCCGTGAACCCGATGCAACCCATCGACGAACCGACCTGCTCGAGTCGGTGTGGGACGCCAACTACGACGGACTCTCAAATGTCGTCGACGTGCATATCGCCAACCTGCGTCGCAAACTCGAGTTGCCAGCCATGCCTGACCCAATCGAAACTGTGCGCGGCGTTGGCTATCGGCTAGCCAGCGTGGAGGACGACGAGTGAACCTGCGGAGAATCCGTGTGCAACTGACGGTGCTCTATGCCGTGCTCGCTGCGCTTGCTGTTGGTCTTCTCACCTGGATCGCGTTGTCGAGCGGCGGCGATCGCATCGTCGAATCGGCCGAACGCGAAGCCGAGAACGTCGTTCGCGAACTCGCTATCGCCGGTTTCCCAGCCCCGCCTCAAGATCCCGAAGAGCTCGGAGCGCCCTTCAATACGTGGAACGTGAACCCAGTCGATGAGTGGCAGTTTGCATACGGTGCCACTCGGCTCGAACCACCGTTGTTCACCATTGCGGATCGAGCGCTCAATCAGGGTCGCCCGGTATTCAGCGAGTTCGAACAAAACGGTTCATGGTTGGCCTACGCCGAACCGCGCGAGGCAAGTAACGAGGTCGTTGTCACTGCCATCGATTTGGGTCCATTTGAGGACGACCGAAGTTCGTTTCGAAGGCGAGTGCTCCTGGCCGCACTGGTGGCTATCGCAGCCACGACAGCCGCTGCCTGGTGGGTGGCAGGCCGGGCGCTGCAACCGGCACGCTCGGCAATGGCACGCCAACGGGATTTCATCGCCGACGCGGCACACGAACTTCGCACGCCCCTCGCCGTGATTAGAGCGTCCGCAAGCCACACGTTGTCGAAAGAACGAGAACCAGCGGCCTACACCCTCGCCCTCAACGAGATCCTCGCAGCGACCGAGCGAGCGGGGTCCGGCGTTGGGGAACTCCTCGAACTTGCCCGTCTCGATGCGGGTCAGGCTCAGCCGCGCAAGGCCCCGTTGCGGGTCGATCTCCTCATCGAAGAGGTGGCCTCAAGCGTGCGAGTTGATGATGTGGAGATTTCTACGCTGACCGCGGAGGCGATTGTGGTCGATGCCGATTACGCGCTCCTTCGTCAGGTGCTAGAGAACCTCACGCACAACGCAGCGTCGCGGGCGAGCGAAGTGGAGCTCTCTGTTATTAGTGCCGCAGGAACCGTCACGATGCAGATCGCCGACAACGGGCCCGGTTTTGATCCCGATATTTTGGAGCACGTCTTCGAACGATTCCGAAGGGGCGACAATCGTGGCTCAACCGGGCTCGGCATGGCTATTGCGAAGTCGATCGTTGAGGCACATGGCGGTTCGGTTTCCGCGGCCAACCGTTCAACGGGCGGCGCGATCGTGAAGTTGCACCTCGCCGCCTCAAAGGACTCGTAAGTCCCGTTACACCGAGTGGCTAGCGAGCTTGTACCCGGTACGAAGCCGGGCGATGCGCCCCATGCTGCTGTTTGTCGAGTGCACGTCGAGGGCGAGAGAAGCGGACTCGATGGACGGTGCGAATGATGTCGTCGATCGCGTCGAGCAAGCTGGGGTCGTCCACGAAAATCTGGTCGACGTCGCTGCCGCTCCAGGGTTTGTCCAGGCGTTGGGTGTCCAAGCCGCCACGGACCCAGGCGGTTCCAATACGTCGGATTGCGGTGTCGATCGTGGGATCGCCACACTCGACGGCAAGCGCTGCCACCGACGCTGGATTGAACCGGCCGGCGGTATAGGAGTCGACGACCATTGAGTTGCGGTAGTGCAGAGCGTGTTGAGCGATCAGCGCGTGGTTCAACGGGTCATTCCTGCCAAGAGTGGACCCCCCAAATTTAGGTGCTTGGACCCGTCCCATCGGGGATGGTCGGACGCGAGGCTGGTCGTTGGGGGGCGGGGCAGCAATCGACTCGGCAGAAATCTGGTCGGACTTCCAATGTGCCGAGTGCACGAACAGGTCCACCCGATCTCCGTTCTTCGATCAATTCGACGATGCCCGCAACGAAGCGGGGGTCGGTACCGACCGTGCTCGCCCGGCGCATCGCCATGCCGAGCCTCTCCGCGGTGGCGGTCGCCTCGGTGTCGAGGTCAAACATCACTTCCATGTGATCGGAGATAAACCCGATTGGCACCACCACCACCGAGCCAACTCCGGACTCGTTGAGCGATTCGAGGTGGTCGTTGATGTCGGGTTCGAGCCACGGGATTTGGGGCGGGCCACTACGCGACTGCCAGACAAGGTCGAAATCGTCGTGACCGACACCAAGGGCGACCAGTCGGGAAGCCTCGGTCAGCTGGGCGACATAGTCAGAAGTGTCGGCCATCGACATTGGAATCGAGTGGGCTGTGAACACCAGACGTGCGTCGGCCAAGTCGTCTAGGCACTGCGCGACGTTGTCGATCATCGGCTCGATGAAGCCGGGGTGATCGTAGAACTGGCGGATCTTGTGGATCTCGGGCGCTCCATCGACGGCCTCGCAGGCGGCGACGATGTTCTCTCGATACTGGCGACAGCCCGAGTATGAGCTGGTCGCAGAAGTAACGAAGGCGAGTGCCTTCGTTACCCCGTCGTCGGCCATCTGGCGCACGGTGTCGGTGAGCATCGGATGCCAGTTTCGGTTTCCCCAATAGATGGGAAGGTCGATCCCGGCCTCGACCAATGCGGGCGTTAACGCGTCGATCAACGCCCGGCATTGATCGTTGATTGGGCTCTTGCCACCAAACAAGAAGTAGTGCTCGCCCACCTGCTCGAGCCGCTCACGAGGGATGCCGCGGCCGCGGGTGACGTTCTCAAGGAATGGCACCACATCTTCGGGCGCTTCTGGCCCGCCGAATGAGACCAACAAGATCGCGTCGTAGTCGTCCGTCTCGTCGGTCATCGTTTCTGGCACGTGGGGCAATACCACGCTTTTCTTTTCGCGATCTCGGTCAGTTGGATCTCGTCACCGCACCGGTGGCAGGGCTCGCCATCACGCTTGTACACGTACACGCGATCTTCGTCGGAGATGCGTCCCGCCGACACGCCCACCTCGTCGGGTACCCGAGTGACAATGCGGTTGAGGCGCACGCCCAGTTTGAGCTGATCGACCGCCATCTCCCAGAGCTGCGCAACTTCGCTCTCGTCAAGGCTGTTCGCCGGAGTCTCGGGGTGGATGCCGGCGAGGTAACAGAACTCTGATCGGTAGACGTTTCCGATTCCGGCCATAACTTTCTGGTCGAGCAGCGCAGCGGCGAGAGGGACGCGCCGTCGACCCATCGCTGCGACGAAGGCGTCGGGATCAGCGTCTTTCCGTAGAGGATCAGGACCGAGCTTGGCGGTGATGGTTTCGCGGTCTTCGTGGTCGATGAGGGCGCACACCATGGGGCCGGTCAGATCCCAGAGCGCTTCTTCGCCGGCGAGTCGCAGTCGGATGGCGCCCTTCTCCGGTGCGTCGGCGGGCTTCTGTCGGAGCTTGCCGATCAGGCCGAGGTGAATATGGAGCAGTGGCGCGTCTGCAAACTCGATAAAGAGGTGTTTGCCCCAGGCGGTGGCCTCGACGAGTTCACGGCCATCAAGTTGGGAGGCCTCGGATGCGAATGGCCCCTGTGGAGAGGACGCCGTCACGGCGCTGGGGCGGAGGGTAGCGTTTAGATCCTTCGCTAGGCGGTGGATCGTATGACCTTCGGGCATGAGGCTCGCAGGTTAGCTGGCGAGGCGCTTCGCGTGCACGTCGTCGAAGAGTGCGAGTGCTTGTCGACTCGTTGTTGACGCAAGGCAGACGCCTAGAGAACTGATGTGAGCTTCGTTCTTGAATGAAGCTCCGCCGACAATGATCGGAACGTCGAGCCCTTCGTTGAGTACGGAGAGCGTCTCTCGGACGATGTCATCGTTGCCCGTCTTGGTGGAGCAGAGACCGATCGCTATCAAGTCGTCAGTGGCTGTGGCTCGCTCAAGGATCGACTCTGGCGGTGTGTTGGCGCCGAGGTCGTGCACGCCGAACCCTCTCGACCGGAGAATGTCACGGAGCAATGCGGTAGGCAGCCCGTGGTGGTCGTCGGAGACGACCGCCAGAACAACGTTGCCTCGGTTGCGGCCCCGTGTTGCTATCCGGGGGCCGAGTCGGCTGACGACTCGAAGAGCCGTCGAGCTCGCTAGATGCTCATCGGCGACCGAAATTTCACCGTCATGCCAGCGAACGCCTATGTCGGTCATCGAGGGAGAAATGAAATCTAGGTAGACCTCTTCGGCTCCAGCGCCCGATGCCATTGCGGATTCCAGCAGTTGGAACGCCCCGTTCTCGTCTCCTGCAAGCAGGCGTTCGACAAGCATTG
This sequence comes from uncultured Acidimicrobiales bacterium, assembly GCA_964612655.1. GTDB lineage: Bacteria > Actinomycetota > Acidimicrobiia > Acidimicrobiales > SHLQ01 > SHLQ01. Next base: position 14,000 of record CAZTDG010000050.1, read on the forward strand.
GGGGAATGAGCTCGCCTCTTGGCGCAGGCGGAGTGGGATCTTCGTTGGTGAAGGTTTCGAGGTCTTCGACGGTGACATGCCACTGCCCGGCTACCTTCTCCGCTGGCAGACGACCGGTTCGCACGTAGCGGTACGCGGTCATGTAGTGAACGCCCAAGCGTTCCGAGGCTTCGGTCAGAGAAATGGTTGCGGTCATCTTTCGGCCAATACTTTCGAGGTTGCTTATCCAGCCAATTGTTCGAGGTCGTCGATTGCTGCTTGTCGTGCCGCGGAACGGCCGACTTCTGCGACAGCTCGTCGAGATGGGCTGCGAGGCGGGTAACCCAACGCTGCTCGCTGCTCTTCGCTTTCTCCACCCCAAAAACCATGTTCACGGTTTTGGCGGGCCCAGCTGCGACATGCCAGCAACGCCGTGCAGTTGTTGCAGTAGGACCGTGCCAGCTCTTCTCGCTTGATCCGTCGGGTTCGGCGTTCTCCAGGTGGAGCGAAGAAATACTCGGCCTTGCCGGCACAGAGCCCGTGCTCGGCCCATTCACGGTTACCTGTCGCTGCTATCGCAAACAGTTCATCGAGCATTCTGTGACCTCCGCTTAATTTAGTGCTAAGTCCACTTTAACACGCGATTAGGTAATTAGTGCTAAATCGGTAGCGATCGCTCAAAGTTGTGCTGTTCAACCACAAATAGGGCCCTGGTGAGGTCCAAATGTGTGCAATGCGTGGTTTCTCGCCGGTGATCGAGACCCGATCTCGAACAGCAAAACTGGGGCGCGCTGAAAACGAGACGATTGAGAGGTGCTCCCTCTAGTGCGAAGCGGGCTCGTTGTGAACTGGCGCTAGCGCCGAAGTTCGAGCGGTTTAGCTTCCGCCGAGGAACTTGTTGATTGTGCGTCCGACCTTGCCCTGTGTCGGCGCTTCCACGCCCTCGGGCATGAGTTCCGGCGCGTTGTTCGAAATCGCCTGGAGTACTTGGTTGGGGCTTGGATTCACCATCTTGGCGTTGCCAATGACGACGGTCGGGACCGTTTCGTTGCCGTCGGCAATCGAACGGACAGTCTCTGCCGCCTCAGGCTTTTCCCAGATGTTCTGCTTGTTAAGCGGAACGTTGAGGTTATCGAGCTTGCGCTCAAGGTTCATGCAGAACGGGCAACCCGGTCGCCAGTAGAAATCAATAGCGGTGGCACTCATTCGGCACTCGCCCTTCCAATCAGTGGTGCGTCGTCATCAAATAGTAGGCAGGTAACGACGCGATCAGGCTCCTCAGCCTGATTCCATGAGTCTTGAGTCGGTTGCAAGAACTTGAAACTGAGGCCACGAGGATCCGTGGCGGGGACGTACGCCTCGAGCGAGGTCCGGCAAACATCCTCGGCGTAGGCCGAAATTGCGCCTTCATCGAACGTGGTGATCGACGAATCGATAAGTACCTCGCGGTAGACCTCGAATTGGTGCTCGACTTCACAGTCGACCTTGGTCACCTCGGTTACCTGGCCCGATCCGATGTCGCCAACAATGCAGTCGCCAGCTCGGAGCTCAAAGACTGAAATGTCTCCGTCCTCGGCTTCGGCTTCGGCGGGGTCAGCAGCTGGAGCGGTCGTGGTTTCCGGAGTGGCCGCCTCGACTGCGGATTGGTCGTCCTCGCTACCGGAGAGAACCGACGAGATGAGAATCGCCGCACCGATGAGCACAGCTATCCCGAATACCCCAGCCAACAGTGGACCGAGCTTGCGCTTCTTCGGTTCCTCTACTGCCTCGGGTGCGTCTTGGGGTACCGCCAGGTCGACGACCGACGGGGCTTCGGAAGCGCGCTCTGGCTCAAAGCGTTGAACAGGCTCGGTCTCGTTTGGCGTTCTCCATGCTGCATCACGAGCGATGGGATCCGACTCGGAGCCGAGCGATGCGGGCGCAGCGACGTTGGGCATGGCGACGCCGGGCACGACCGGTTCTGGCACGGTCGGGATTGTGGGGATGGTGGCGTCTGGGGTGACCGGGTCAGGCGAGGTCGGAACTGTGGGGATGTCGACGTCTGGGATGACGGGGTCAGGCGCGGTCGGGATAGTGGCGTCTGGGATGACCGTTTCAGGGATGACCGGGTCCGGGATCGTTGGCGCGGCCAGGTCTGGGATGACCGGGTCCG
>CAZTDG010000051.1:0-15995 GCA_964612655.1 uncultured Acidimicrobiales bacterium
GTCCGGCTCAATTCGCCACCGGAAGCTCCCTTTCCAATCGGCAACTCCGGAAGACCTGGGTTGGGCGCTAGGAGGATGGCGACATCTTCGCCAGCATCTCCGTTGACGCCGATGCTCACCCTGGCGTTGGGCATCGCTAGGCCGGAAAGCTTCGTGGTGATCGCCTCGGCCAGGCTCGGTGCGGCGCTACGTCGTTCGGCGAGTACGCGTGCCGACTCCCGTTCGACGTCGCGAATCGCTTTGGTGCGCTCGTCGGTCAGTGCCACCACACGCTGTTCGTGGGACTCCAGTTCCTCTAGCTGATTGGCGAGCGAGCGTTCGTACTCCATGACGTCGAGCAACGTAGGCCCGTATTTGCGACGGAGTTCGGCGAGAAGCTGACGTCGAGTACGCACGTGCTCGCGGGCTTCGGGGTCGTCGACGCTGTGCTCGGAGAACTGACGGAGTTCGGAGGCAACATCGCCCAGTTCTGCGAGCAGCGAATCGATGCGGGCACGCAAGGCATCAAAGGCAGGACCGTCGAGAAGGCTTGCAGCCTGCCCGAGGGATTCTGCCGCTGGCCCGTCAGCGCCGAGCAACTCCGTGGATTGCCCTGCGGCCATACCGTCGTCATACGCCCGAGATAGGCGGGTCTCCTGGGCCTCGAGGCCGACGTCCTCTTCGTGGTCGCTGATCGCGGCGGTGGTGAGCTCGTCGAGTTGGTAGCGCAACAGATCGATCCGTCGGGCCCGTTCGGTGGCATCGCCGCCGAGGTCGGCGAGTTGGTTGTCGACACGACGCAGCGTGGAGGTGGCATCCGCGAGCGGAACCGTGTCGATGTTTGCGAACGTGTCGAGTGCGTGGCGCTGGGTCGCCGGTCGCAGGAGCGATTGCTGGGCGTGTTGGCCGTGCAAATCTACGAGCGGTCCGATGCGTTCCTGGAGCGCTGTTGCGGTGGCGAGGGAGCCGTCGATATAGGCCCGCGAGCGACCATCGGCTGGAATGACGCGCCGCACGACGATTTCGGTGCCGTCGGACTCGACGAAGCGGCCTTCCACCGTCGCTTCGTCCGCTCCCACGCGAACCATGTCGGGCTCCGCGCGGCCGCCCATAAGTAGTTGTACCGCGCCGACGATCATCGTCTTGCCAGCGCCCGTTTCGCCCGTGATCGCGATCGAACCGTTGGGCAGAACTAGGGAGACGTCTTCGATGACGCCGAGCTTTTGGATGCGTAGTTCTTCGAGCATGTTCGTCTCCGAGATGGACTATCGATCGGCGATGCCGAGTTTTACTTTCAGGACACCGAGGTTGTCTCGGCGGTCAAAGGTGACGAGACGGGCGACGTGGGTTGATGCGGTGCAGACCATGGTGTCTCCAGGACTCATGGTGTGCATCGTATTGCCGTCCACTGACACGATCCCGTCTCGGTGCCCTTCGATGGTCAACTCGACCACCGAATCGGGGCGCAACACGAGGCTGCGATCGAAGAGCATGTGGGGAGAGACCGGTGTCAACAGCATGGCGGTGTGCGTCGGGTACACGATGGGGCCACGAGCGGAGAGCGAGTAGGCGGTGCTACCGGTCGGGGTAGCGAGGATGAGGCCATCTGCTGGGTAGGCGGTGAATGGCTTGTCGTCTATGGTCACGCCGATCCGGACGGTGGTGTTGCCGGGGGCTCGTTCCACGACGAGGTCGTTGAGGGCGTGAAACTCGTGGCCTCCAACCTTGCCACTCACCAACATGCGTTCTTCGATGGTGTAGTCACCGCTGAGGGCACGGTCGACGGCGGTGTCGAGTTCGCCTGGTTCGATCACCGTCAAGTAGCCGAGGTCGCCGAAATTGACGCCGAGGATGTGAACATCGCTGCCACAGAGCATGCCGACGGTGCGCAACATCGTGCCGTCACCGCCGAGTGAGATCGCGAGGTCGAGTCCGTCGGCGAAGTTCGCCGCGTCGACCTGTGTTATGGCGCTCCCTGCGGGAACGTCTTCGGCCACGCTCACAACTTCGTGGCCTTGTTCGCCGAGTGAGGCCGAAATTCGTTCGGCTTCCTTGAGCGCTTGGGGTTCGGCCCCGTGGAGTACCAAGCCAATTCGTGCCATCAGTTTCGATCCTTGGTAGTCATCGCTCTAAGTATGTCTCCCCGGCTTGGCCGAGCGCGGTATCTGCGCGTTCATGGAGCGCGAGGAACTCTACGTTGCCTTTGCCGCCCTTGACCGGTGAGAGCGCGAGGTCGATGATCGGCAGCCCAACGGCGAATGCTTCGTCGATGAATTCGTCCAGGACTCGCTTCCAGATGTCGGGGTCGCTGATGATGCCTTTGCCGCGGCTGACGTCGCGTCGACCCGCTTCAAACTGGGGCTTGATCAGGGTCACCGCGTGGCCGGTCGGCGCGACTAACGGTGCGAGGTGGGCGAGTAGTCGGCGAGTGGAGATGAACGAGAGGTCGGCCACCACGAGGTCGAAACCTGTCTGTGACACCGGGTCTGGATCGAACGTGTCGAGGGTGATCGAGCGAATATCGGTTCGCTCCCGAACCTTAACTTGGGGGTTTTTGCGAAGGCGTTCGTGTAGCTGACCGGTTCCGACATCGACCGCTACGACCCGCGAGGCACCGGATTGTAAGAGACAGTCGGTGAAACCGCCCGTTGACGAACCAGCGTCGAGACAGATCGTTTCGGTGGGGTCAAGGGCAAAGGTAACGAGTGCGGCTTCGAGCTTTAGACCCGCTCGGCTGACGTACTTTGGGCCAGGTCCTACAACGATTATTGGCTCACCGGGACCCACCTGGCGGGCTGGTTTTAGGGCGGGAGCGCCACCAACAGTGACCTTCCTGGCGTGTATGAGTTCCACAGCGTGGTCACGTGACCGCGCTAAGCCCCGCGTTACAAGTTCTGCGTCAAGTCTGCGACGACTGATGACTCACCTTCCCCTTTTGGGCGCGAGAGATCTACCCTCGCGAAGTGACGCGCGGAGATTCGTGCGCCAAACTTGAATCCTAGATTGTTCCTACGTGGAGATGTCGCAGTGACAACAACCAATACCGTCGATGACCTCGAACTTGAGGTACGGACGTATGCCGACCGGTTTCAACAACTGGTCAACAACGTGGAGAGGGTTATCCACGGCAAGACCCGTGAAATTCGAATCGCCTTTTTGTGCATGCTCGCCCAAGGCCACCTTCTCATCGAGGACGTGCCTGGAACCGGTAAGACGAGCCTTGCACGGGCACTCGCGGAGTCTGTAGACGGCACACTGACCCGTATTCAGTTCACACCGGATCTGCTGCCGTCGGATGTGACCGGCGTACAGATCTTCAACCAAGCCAACAGCGAGTTTGAGTTCCACCCCGGCGCCGTCTTCGCAAACATCGTGCTTGCCGACGAGATCAACCGTGCGTCACCAAAGACCCAGTCCGCGCTGCTCGAAGTGATGGAGGAATACCAGGTCACGGTCGACGGCGTGCCGCGACCCGTGCCGAACCCGTTCCTCGTAGTCGCTACCCAGAACCCTGTTGAACACGACGGCACCTACGCGCTGCCCGAGGCACAGATCGACCGCTTCATGATGCGCGTCGCTATCGGTTACCCATCTGCGGTAGCCGAGATCGACATCATCGATTCCGCTCCTGCGGGACGTACTCGAATCGACGTCGAGCCGGTATTGACGACCGAAGAGGTCCGTCAGATGGCTCGCGTCGCGGACAACGTGTACATCTCGGCGGCAGTGCGCCAATACATCGTGTCGATCGTGCGTGCTACCCGTGAACTGCCCGAACTTCGCATCGGTGTGAGCCCTCGCGGCTCGATCGCTCTGGGCCGCACGGCTCGCGCATTGGCAGCGGCGAACGGTCGCCCATTCGTCACCGCAGATGACGTGAAGGACCTTACGGAGTCGGTGCTGGCGCATCGCATGCTGCTCAAGCCTGAGGCGCAGTTCGAAGGCATCAACGAGGCAGAGCTGCTTCGAGGCGTGCTCCAAGAGATTCCAACGCCGAAGGAACGGCTGGAGCGTTAGTGCTTACAGATGCCGGAAAGACGTTTTTGGTCGTCGGCCTACTCGCCGTCGTTGCTGGGATCGCTCTCGGCTACGCGACGCTTCTCGCCCTCGGATTGGCGCTGCTCGCCGCAGTGGTCATTGGGCGAATCTGGATTGTCCGACGACCACGCGTCGAGGCCAGCCGTCTGGTGATTCCCGAGCGAACCCGCGTTGGGCGACCAGCGCGGTCGAACTTGACGATCAGCAACGCCGGCCGACGCCGTACCGCGGGTGGACTCGCACTGGAACGATTTGGGGAATCGCAGTTGCCGGTCGAGGTGCCAAGCCTTGAGCCGGGGGAGTCGGTCACGATCGAAACCACGTTGCCCACGGACGAACGCGGTGTCTTTCGCGTTGGGCCCTTAGATGTCACGCGAGCGGATCCGTTTGGATTGGTCCGATCCGGGGATCCCGACGAGGACATCACCAACCTTTACATCCACCCACAGATCCACCAGCTAGAGCCCTTCCCAAGCGGAATCGCACGAGACCTTGAAGGGCCAGAGATCGGTAAGGCCCTCGAGGGAGGCGTTACCTTCCACACCTTGCGTGAATACGTGCACGGTGATGACCTGCGTCAGGTGCACTGGCGTTCATCCGCGCGTACCGGAAAGATGATGGTTCGCCACAATGTGGATACCCATCAACCGCGTTCGCTCGTGATCCTCGATACCCGGGCATCGTCGCACTCCGCAGAGTCCTTCGAGGATGCGGTTCGCGCAGCGGCGTCGGTCGTTGCTGCTTCCATGAGCAGAGGATTCGACTTTCGCTTGGTGACCACCGACGGCGTGGTACTTAATCAACAGGTGCCAGCGGCCAAGATCATGGACCGTTTCGCTGAGGTTGGTCTGTCGTTTAAGGGTTCCCTTGAGGAAACCCTCGACGAGGTCCAAAGCGATATCGGCGGGGTTTCCCTGACGGTCGTCACGGGTGTAATGCCTGCCGCAGAGCTCGCTCTGCTTCGCCAATTCCGTGGCCGGTACGACGTGATCACGGTCGCGCAGTTCACCGCGGGCGCTCAGGAATGGGAGCGTGGATCCCCAGATGCAACGCTCATCACCGCTGCTGATAGCACGGACTTCGCAAACGCGTGGAACCAGGTGACGAGGACCGCATGAACCAACAAGTCTTCCTGGGACAGGTATCGGCGGCCGGCCTTCTCCTAACGATTTCGGCTCTCTTCTACAGCCGCGTGTTCGCCGGACCGGGCTGGATTCCTCCGGTGATCATCGGCATCTTGTTGTCGGGCGCACTCGCCGTAGCCGTCAGCCGCACGAGCATGGGGCCGGTCTTGCGAACGATCGGGTTGACCATCGGCGGCGTGCTGTTCTTGATACTTGCTGTGGTGCTCCCAAGCGCGGACTTCACGGGGGCGGCCGATATTGGCCCACTGCTGTTCGATATGACCGTCGATGGCTGGCGAAACACGCTGGCAGAGACGCTGCCCGCGAGCACCGCGGTGCCGGCCGCAATCGGATTCGTCTCGGCGATGGCCTGGATAACCGGTGCGGCGACAGGTGTGCTGCTGATCCGTTCCGAGCAATCTGCGATCGCTGCCATCCCTGCGATCCTGTTCGCGGGGATCTCCCTCCCGATCGCCGCCCCCGGCGGCACTGCCGCCTATGCGTTGATCGCCGGTTTGCTGGCCGGAGCGCTGTTGTTGTCACTTGTGCGAGCGGTTCCTCGCTCACAGCTCGATGGCGACGAACGAACCCGCGTTACCGAATTCGTCGGCGAGCGCATGCTTACCGAACGTCTCATTGCAGGCGCAGCGCCACTGATCTTGCTCGCCGTGCTCGCACCCCTTCTTGCGCTCGTCATTCCCGGACGAGACGAACCCTTCGACCCGAGGCAGTTGCGTGATGAAGACATCGTCACCGCTTCCGCCGTTAACCCGCTCGCGCAACTCAAGTCCCTTCGCGAATCGGCCACGCCGGCCTTCGAACTCACCCTTCCGGCTGCGCCGTCAGCGGTCTTCTTCGACCGGTTGGGGCTAGTCCCGCTGGACTCCTACGACGGCGTGAACTGGTCGACGAGTGCGACCTACGCGGCGACATCAACAGATATCGAAGTTCCCTTCGAACGCTCCGTGGAGACGCTGTCTGTTCGTCAGGAAATCGTGATCATCGATGAAGAGTCGCCGTGGCTGCCCGCAGGGCAACCGGTCACCCGTATCGAAGCGGACGACATTTGGTTCGACGCAGACTCGGGGTCGCTGCTCAACCGTTCCGACGAAGTCGCCCGCACCTACGCGATCGTGTCCGAGGTAGCGGCACCTGACGACGCTGAACGCGCTGCGGCCGTTGCGGACCGTACCGATCCCCGTTTCTTGGAGCTGCCGACGATCGGCTCAGATTCACCGCTCGTCGAATTGGGAGCGACCATCGAAGGCGCCAGCGATTTCGAACGCCTAGAGAGCCTCGAAACGTTGCTTCGCGAGGAACTGACATTGGTCAACGAGGAGCGATCGGGTACCGCGGTCGGTCGAATCGAAGAGTTCTTGGTCAACGGCGAGGGGTATCGCGACCAGTTCGTGTCGGCGTTCGCAATCTCGGCTCGTCAGCAGGGATTCCCGACGCGGGTCATGGTTGGCTATCGGATTGCTCAGGAGGAGGAGGGCACCCTCGTCTTCCTCGACACGGTGAGTTCGGGCCAATACGACGCGTGGCCCGAAGTGCTCTTTGAGGGCATCGGCTGGGTCGCATTCGACCCCATTCCGCCCACCAGCGGCGAGGCCCGAGCAAACGCCGACGACGCGACCCCGATCCCCGAGGGCCAGCCAGCCCGACAAGGTCCGACGCCAAGCGCCGACGACCCGACCGAGAACGACGAACCGGACCAAGAGCTTGCAGACACGAGTGCTGGTGTTCGGGTTCTCGTACTTTCGGGACTCGTATTGGTTCTCTTCCCGCTGATGTTGTTGTTGGTCGTCGTGATCTACAAGCTGCTTCGCCGTCGCTATCGCCGCAACCTAGAGAATCCGACCGAGCGAGTACTGGCTGGTTGGCAAGAATCCAAGGAACGTCTCCTAGAGGCTGGTGTGGATATCTCCCCAGACATGACGGTCAAAGAGATCGTCAGTGCTGCTCGCCGCGACCTGGGCGTTCACGCCTCATCGTCGCTGTCATCGCTTGCCCCATATGTGACCACCACGATCTACTCCGACCGCGAACCGAGCGCAGCCGCAGCCGACACCGTGTGGGACGAAGTGCTGCTCTTCGACGAACAGCTCAACGAGACTCGTTCCACGGTCCAAAACTTCAAGGCCCGAGTAGACCCACGCCCACTCCTAGAAAAGGTGTAGGGCTGCCTTTCCGGGCTTCGCCCTCCAGCTGTCGCAATCCGAGCCCACGGCTCTCGATGCTCGGCTGCTGCGCATGCGCCTTTTCGCTCCCACCGGCTTCGCAGCTGGGAGCTACCAGGGCTTTGGGGAAGTCTTCCGGTTGTTATCGTCCTAGCGCGGTTTTGTAGGCGGTTAGGGTTCGGTCTCGGGCGAAGGCGTGGTCGATGATCGGTCCGGGATACGTGTCGCCCAAGATGACATTTGCTGCTGCGAGGTCGAGGGGTGCTGCCTCCCACGGCGCATGGATGGTCTTGGCATCGAGCGCGGCGAGTTCAGGGACCCATCGCCGAATGTAATCGCCCGAGGCATCGAACTTTCGGCTTTGGGAGATCGGGTTGAAGATACGGAAATAGGGGGCGGCGTCGGTCCCGGTGCCCGCAACCCACTGCCAGTTGCCCGCGTTCTGGGAAGGTTCGCCGTCGATGAGCATGCGACGGAACCAACGTTCGCCGCGCCGCCAATCGATCAGCAGGTCTTTGACGAGAAACGAACCCACGATCATGCGGACGCGATTGTGCATCCAGCCGGTGTTGGCGAGTTGCCGCATGCCAGCGTCGACGATCGGGTAACCGGTTCGGCCCTCTTGCCAAGCAGCGAGGCCCTCGGGGTCATCTTCCCATTCGATCCTGTCGTAGTCCGGCCGAACAGCGTGGGTCACCATTGAGGGGTTCTCATAGAGCAAGTGGCTGTACCAGTCTCGCCACGCGAGTTGGCGCACGAAGGCTTCGCGGCCTGGCGTTGCGGTGCCGACGGTGTCGAGGATGGTGCGTGGAGAGATCGTGCCGAAGCGGAGGTCAGCTGAGAGCGCCGAGGTGCCAGGTATCGCCGGCAGGTTGCGGGTCTCTTCGTAGGAATCGACGCTGTCGAGCCATTGGACGAGGCGTTCGTGGGCCGCGTCGGTGCCAGCGCGGATGGGCGGCTCGTCGAAGCGGAGCGGTGTATCGCGGACACCGTCGAAGGAGATAAGCGCTGCGGTGCCCGACGGAGGCACGCTAGGTAAGGCGGTGGCGCTCCACTTGTTATAGAACGGCGTGAACACCCGAGACAGGGTTCCCTTTTGGGTGAGCACGGTGCCAGGCTCGGTCACGAGCGTGCCCCAGGAGCCAAGGATCGCCACACCGGTCTGGGTCGCGACGGCCCGGTCTCGATTGCGTCCGAACGATGATGCAGCGTTGTTCGCATAGATCGCGTCGACTTGGTGATTGGCACACAGCGCGCGGAGGGTTTCGCTTGGCGGGCCATCGAGAACGTGGAGATGCCCGCCGAGATTGCTCAGCTCAGACGCCAAGGCGTCAACGTTGGCCAGGAACATCGCCCGACGGAACGGCCCTATCGAATCCAGAATCCGCCGGTCGAGGGTGACGACGGCGGCGACTTCGCGGTGATAGGAGGTGGCAGTCGCAAAGGCCGGGTTTGCTTCGAGGCGTAGATCGTTTCGGAACCAGACGAGCGCGCGAGACACGAGCTAATCGTAAGGGCGCCCGGGATGTCGAGACGGACCCATCGACGATACGATCGCTTGCAATGTCCTACGAGGTCGAAACTCTGGTGTTCAACGGTCCCTTCGACCTGTTGTTGCACCTCATCCTGTCTGAAGAAGTCGAGTTGTACGACATCTCGTTGGCGACCATCGTCGATGCGTACCTGGTCGAGCTTGAGCGTATGGAGCACCTCGATCTAGAAGTAGCGACCGAGTTCTTGTTGATCGCTGCGACCTTGGTTGAGCTGAAGGCTCGACGGTTGCTACCAGACAACGACGACATCGACCTCGACGACGAGCTGGCCCTGTTCGAGGAGCGAGACCTGTTGTTGTCTCGCCTGGTCGAATGCAAGACGTTCAAAGACGCAGCTTCGGTGTTGCGCCAGTTGCACGACGCCGGTCGTCGAACCTACCCCCGTGTGGCGGGCATTGAAGAGGGCTTCATGCACGTGGCCCCCGATCTGTTGGAAGGTCTCGACGTACATGACCTGCACGCCGCGTACATCCGAGCACTGACGCCGAAGCCCGAACCGGTGCTCGATCTGTACCACGTGAGTCCCGTGACGGCCTCTGTCGAAGACGCCGTCCGTGAGTTCGTCGATGAGCTGCCCGGCGCTGGCCGGGTCACGTTTAGATCACTCACATCGAACTTGGTCGACCGGCTCGAAGTCGTGGTTCGCTTCCTGGCCATCTTGGAGCTCTTCAAGCAGGGCATGGTCGACATCGTCCAAGCACGGGCATTCGGCGACATTGAACTGGAATGGACTGGTGGCGACCCGTCCAATGCCCTAGAAGCACTAGCGATCGATAGGTACGACGGATGACGGACACGGTCAATGGCAGCAGCGCACAAGGCACAGCTGTTCTGCCCGACGAATTGATGGCGGCGATCGAGGCTGTCCTGATGGTGGCCGAGCGGCCGATCGAGCCGCGGCTCTTGGCCCAATTGGTCGAGACGACAATCGACGACGTCGAGGCTGCATGTGCGGCCCTCGACCAGCAATACCGAGACTCGGGGCGCGGCTTTGTGCTGGCTCGAGTCGCCGGCGGCTATCGCTATCAGAGCCATCCCGAGCAGGCCGCCTACGTGGAGCGCTTTGTGTTGGAGGGCCAAGTGTCGCGACTCTCCGCAGCGGCTTTGGAAACGCTGGCGATCGTCGCGTACAAGCAACCCATCTCGCGAGCTCAGGTGGCGGCGATTCGAGGCGTGTCGGTCGATGCCGTCATGCGCACGCTGAACCAACGTGGCTACATCGCCGAGGTATCTCGCGATTCGGGGCCAGGTCAAGCGGTTATGTACGGCACGACGCCGCTGTTCTTGGAGCGGATGAATATCAACTCGATCGTGGATCTTCCCGAGCTTGGCGACTTCGTGCCCGAGCCCGACGTGGTCGAAGCCTTGGAGAACGGTCTCCGGTTCGATCCGGAGATTCCTGAAGTGGTCGTTGAAGACTCCACGCAATCTGAGCCGTCGGAAACCAGCGCTGATGAAGTTGTGATCGACCTTCGAGCAGAGGAGTCGAACGGGGCGGTTGCACACTCCTCGTCTGAGGAATGAGCGAAGTCGAACCGGCACCCAAACAGCGGGTTCAGAAGGTTCTAGCTGCAGCGGGCGTCGCGTCGCGACGTGTCTGTGAGGACATGATCGAGGACGAGCGAATTCTCGTGAATGGCGTGATCGCGACGTTGGGCGACAAGGTCGACCCGTTGGTCGACGAACTTCGCGTCGATGGTGTCGTGGTTAACGTCGACCCCACGCGGCGAACCGTGTTGTTGAATAAGCCGGTCGGCGTGATCTCGACGGCCGCCGACACCCATGACCGCGAGACCGTGGTGGATTTGGTCGGCGCCGACGAACGACTGTTTCCAGTCGGCCGCCTCGATGCGGACAGCGAGGGTTTGATCCTGGTGACCAACGACGGCGGCCTGACGCAACGTTTGACGCATCCATCGTTCGGCGTCGACAAGGAGTACCTCGTCAGCGTCGAGAACGGGACCCCCAAGCCCGGCTTGTTGCGCGCTCTACGCAAAGGCGTGCAGCTCGACGATGGCATGACTGCACCTGCGAAGGTTTCCGAGCTATCACCGGGGCTATTGCGCTTTGTGATTCATGAAGGTCGCAACCGCCAGATTCGGCGCATGTGTGACGCGGTGGGCCACCCGGTCACTCGGCTGGTGCGTACGCGAATCGGGACGATCACCGACACCAGCCTCCAGCCCGGCGAGTGGCGTGACCTCCAAGCCGCAGAGCTACGCGAGCTCGAAACGGCGATCGCGGAGGCGAGTGCCGAGTCAACAGACGGCGATTAGGCCTGTCTGCGGCTACCTGCCATGGAACGTGGGCCGGTAGGATCATCGGCTATGTCTGACGTGGTCACAAGCCAAAAGACTGCTGGTGTGATCGGCCTTGGGCTGATCGGAGGGAGCGTGGCTCTGGCGCTGCGCGACCTCGGCTATGTGGTCGGCGGAATTGACCACGACGAAGCTGCCGTCCAGCGTGCGGTTGACGACCAGATCATCGCCCACGAGGGCCTTCCCGCGGACGCCACATTGACCGTGGTGGCTACCCCGGTAGATCACATTCCCGATGGCGTGAAGCAGGCCTTGTCGGAAACGGCGGGCTGGGTGACCGACACCGGCAGTGTCAAAGGCGAGATCGCTCAAGCGGTCGGCCATGAGCGGTTTGTTCCGTCGCACCCGATGGCGGGTTCTGAACAGAGCGGACTAGCGGGCGCTCGACCCGACATTTTCCGCGGCGCGGCGTGGGTGATCACCCCGACGATCGAGACCAGCGACCAGACGTTTGCTGCCATGCACGAGCTGGTGGTTGCCCTTGGGGCCGATCCGCTCACCCTTGAACCGGCGGCCCACGATCGCATGGTTGCGACTATCTCGCACGTGCCACATCTAACCGCAGCGACCTTGATGAACTTGGCGAGTCGGCGTAGCGACGAACACCTGGCGATGCTTCGTCTTGCCGCTGGCGGTTTTCGTGACATGACCCGCATCGCTTCGGGGTCTCCTGAGATTTGGCCGCCGATCTGCTTGCAGAACAGCGCCGCTATTACCGAAGCGCTCGACGAGGTGATCGCCGGGTTGTCCGACATGCGTGATGCGGTCGCCGGGGAGAACGCAGAGGCGATCCGCACTGCCCTAAGTGACGCGCGGGCGGCTCGGGTGAACCTGCCGACGGCGACGCCGCTTCCTCCTGGGCTTTCCGAGGTTCGGGTTCGCATCAAGGATCAGCGCGGCGAGCTGGCTGCGATCACCGGGTTGGCGGCGAGGCTCGACGTCAACATCTTCGACCTCGAGATCGCCCACTCCGCCGAAGGGCCAACGGGCGTGATCGTGTTGTTGGTCGACACGGAGGTCGCTGACGTGTTCAAGGGTGGTCTGATGGCACAGGGCTACCGTCCTTCGGTACGTCCGCTGTCATGAGTGATCCCGGAACGCCCGATCAAGTCACCGTGACGCCCATCGAGGGCGCGCTCGACCTCGATGTCGTGTTGCCGGGCTCCAAGAGCCTCACCAATCGGGCGCTAATCGTTGCCGCACTGGCCAAGGGAACCTCGACGCTGACCGGCGTGGGGCTGTCCGATGACACTCGCGCCATGATCGGAGCGCTCGAGCTGCTGGGCGTCGCGTGCTCGATCAACGGCACGACCGTGGTCGTGGAAGGCCGTGGGAGCGACCTCGCGTCGCCGTCGGAGGACCTCGACGCGAATCAGTCGGGCACCAGTGCTCGGTTCTTGCTTCCACTGCTCGCTATTGCTGGCGGGGGAACCCTGACCGGCCACGAACAGATGCGTGCCCGCCCGATGGGCGAGCTCGCTCAGGCTCTTCGTGACCTTGGAGCTGAGGTAGACACCGACAACCTGCCCATGACGGTTTCGGGCCTGATCACCGGCCGAGAGGTCTCCATCGAAGCCGAAGTCTCTAGTCAGTTCATTTCCGGACTATTGCTGGCAGCGCCCGCCTTCCCGAACGGTCTGGACCTCACCCTCGTTGGCACACCGGTTTCCCAGCCCTATATCGATATGACCGTCGCCGTGATGGAGTCGTTTGGTGCCAACGTTGACGCGCAGCCCAACCGGATCGTGGTCGACGGCTCGGGTTACACGCCGACGAGTTATCACATCGAACCCGATGCCTCGACGGCCACCTACCCGCTTGCTGCGGCAGCGATCGTTGGCGGTCGAGTGAAGGTTCTGGGGCTCGGTTCCAACTCGACGCAGGGCGATGTGGACTTCGCGAAGCGGGTTCTCGAACCGATGGGCGCGGCGGTTTGGGTCGACGACGATTCGATCGAGGTGCGCGGGAGCGGCGTGCTCGATCCGCTGACCGTCGACTTGGGCGACATGAGCGACACTGCGCCGACGTTCGCCGCGCTGGCCGCTAAGGCCAGGGGTACGAGCAGCGTTACTGGCATCGGCTTTATCCGTACCACCAAGGAATCCGACCGGGTGCAAGCCTCGGTAGACGAGTTGAATCGGTTGGGCGTGGAGTCACGAGTTGACGACGACGGGTTCACCGTCGTCGGTGGGCCACACATACCTGCTGCAGTGGAGACCTACGAGGACCACCGAATGGCCATGTCGATGGCCTTGGTGGGGCTGACTCACGACGCGGTCACCGTGAACGACCCCGGCTGTGTCGCGAAGACCTTTCCCGGCTTCTGGGACTTCCTCGACGATCTGCGTACCTCGGCGGCCACGGCACCGCAGGTACTGGCGATCGACGGGCCGGCTGGTAGCGGCAAGTCGACCGTCGCGAAGGCGATCTCTCAGCGACTGCGCCTGCCGCACCTCGATACGGGAGCGATGTATCGGGCGGTGACCCACGCCGTGCTTACCGCAGGTGTGGACCTCGAAGATGAGGAAGCGGTTGCTGCTGCCGCCGAAGCAGCAACCATTGTGATCGGCCCTTCGACGGTCGTGATCGACGGCGTGGACGTGACCACGGCGATTCGAGAACCCGAAGTAACCGCGAAGGTGTCGGTTGTGGCAGCGAACGCGGGCGTGCGGAAGGTGCTGGTGCGCGCTCAGCGGGCATGGGCGATTGCCCGAGGCGCTGCAGTGCTCGAAGGGCGCGACATCGGCACCGCGGTGTTCCCCGATGCGACGGTGAAGATCTATCTCGACGCCACCGTCCAGGAACGAGCTCGCCGGCGCGCGGCCGAAACCGGCGACAGTGATATCGCCGCCATGGAAGCAGCGATAGCCGAGCGCGACCATCTCGACATGACACGAGAGACCGATCCGTTAACCGTGGCCGACGGCGCAGTCGTGATCGACACCACCAGCCTTAGCGCCGATGAGGTAATGGGCTCAATCGCCGAAGCCTGGGAGCAGCGGTGACGGCGTCGAGTCAATACACGATCGACCGATATGGCGGATCGCTTCGTCGACGTGACCGGATCGCGTGGGATGTCTGCAAGGCGGCGCTCTCGGGCGCCGCGAAGCTCTGGTTTCGCTACGAGGTGCATGGCCGGGAGAACCTACCCGACGATCATGCGTTCATCCTGAGCCCCGTGCATCGCTCCAACCTCGATACTCCGCTGGTCACGTTGATCCGCAAGGAGCAGATCCGTTTCATGGGAAAGGAGTCGCTCTGGAAGGTCAATGCCTTTTCCAGCTGGTTCCTCACGACGATGGGTGGCTTCCCGGTTGAGCGTGAGACCGCCGATCGCTCGGCAATGAACGCTGCCGAGGGAATCTTGGCTCGTGGCGAGACGCTGGTGATGTTTCCGGAGGGCACGCGGCGAACCGGGCCCATCGTGCAGGAAGAAAACATGCACAGCGGCCCAAGTTTCGTCGCAGGCCGGGCCCAGGTGCCGATCGTTCCCGTGGGTATCGCGTCCACCGAAGAGGCCATGCCGAAGGGCAAGAAGTTCATCTACCCAGTGAAGCTCGTGTTCGTGATCGGCGAGCCGATCGCCCCACCCGAGCAGAACGACAAGGGCAGGGTCCCAAGAAGCGCGGTCAAGGCCCACACCGAGCTCCTACGTCAGACCCTCCAAGAGCTCTTCGACGAAGCCAAGGTGCTGCGAGGCGGGTAGTAGGCGGGCTTCGACTTATGTCCGTCACTATTGTGGACACCCGAGCCACAGCTCGACGCGTGGAAGGGGTGCGGTGTTTATTGACGAACCTGATGTGGACGTTGTCCACGGAGTTGGCGTCGCAGACTTCGTACTCGCACGGGTTAACGAGCTGCTGTTCAAAGCGGCCGTAGTCGATGCTGATGGCGGACAAGTCCGGAACTACTCGGAGATCAGCGGTGATGTCGAGCGGCAAACGGCGAGGCTGCGATCATTCGGGATTGATGCGGGCGACGTGGTCGCTGTGGTCTCTGAAGATCTCTTCGAAAGTGCATGCATAGCCCTGGCAGCTATGAGAATTGGCGCCTCGTTTTGGCTTGCAGATGAGTGGCCTCGACGTGAGAGCGACCCGACGCAGGCGTTGTCCGCTGGCGTTATCGATGCCGTGCGACCGAACTTCGTCCTCGTCGATGAAGGGCTCGTCCCAGCGGCTGAGACGGCCATGGCTCGTGTGGCGCGGGCCCTTCCTGAATTTGTGGTTCCGCCGGTGTTCGATCGGGGATCTTGGGGGCACGGCAGCGATGGAGCAGCCGGTGACTTCGAGCCGGTGGTCGTGGCAGTCCCGACGAGCGAGCGTGTCGTAGCCTCTGTCGCGTTGATGGATAGCTGGCCTACGCACTGGCCTGCGAATGTTCGCAACGATGAGATGCTCACCGCTATCGCGCGGGTTTCTACCGTTCTTCGAATCAATGAAGACTCGGTGGGACTTCTTGCGCAGGGCCTACGAATCGAGCGGTACCGGTTGGTATTACTTCTGCTCGGGATGTGGGCACAGGGGGCGACCGCAGTCATCACCCGCTCCGCAGAAGTGGATCCGCTGCTCGGAACAATCCAAACCCGTTCGATTAGCTGGCTGTGCGCGGGTGAGAAGGCTCCGTTCTTCCCGCCCGGTCCGTTTAAGCCCCAAGCGCTCGGCCTTGACGATTTCAACCTGTCGGCGCTTGAAACTCTGTACGTCATTGACCGAAGCCGCAAGCGGCCCGAAGTCGAGGAAGCGTTCGGCTGCGACGTGCTCGATGGCGCGTGGCCCACCTATGAAACCGAGCAAAAGTCTGTAT
>CAZTDG010000052.1:0-15985 GCA_964612655.1 uncultured Acidimicrobiales bacterium
TGGCTTCGCTGGCGCCGTTGACGCCCTCTGGGCCATCAACAACGGTGCCACTCGCGTCGCATACCTCAGCTGGTGCTGGCGCGTCGCAGGTGGTTGCGGTGACTTCTTCGGTTCCATCGGCGGTGGTGATGACGATGGCGCCGTCTTCGTTGCAGACGGCGGCGGTGACGCCGTTGTCTTCGTCTTCGTTGCAGACGGTGTCGGTCACGGTTTCGTTTCCGTCGGCGTCGGTTACGACGACGACGCCGTCTTCGTTGCAGACAGCTTGGGCTACGTCGCTGACGCCTTCGTCGTCGCCGCAGTTGGCTTCGCTGGCGCCGTTGACGCCCTCTGGGCCATCAACAACGGTGCCACTCGCATCGCATACCTCGACTGGATCGTCGCCGCAGTTGGCTGCGCTGACGCCGTTGACGCCCTCTTCGCCGTCGACGACTACGTTGCCGTCGGCGTCGCAAACCGCTGGGCCGGTGAGGCCGATGTCAACGCTTGCGTTCGAACGAACATCTTCGAATGCGTCGTCGTCAGGGTCGGCGTCTGGGCCCGTCTTGCGGTCGACCTCGTCGGTCGGCTCGTTCGATGCGTCGTCGGCGAAGTCGCCGTCCTCACCGCAGTCACCGATCTGCACTACGCCCGATACAACCGCACCGTCTTCAGCGAGACCGTTGTTGTCGTTGTCGCTGTCGTCGTTTGCGTTCGGGTTGGTCATGGCGCTTGGCGCCAGGACCGCAGGGTCGATCGGTTCACCGTCGATGGTCCAATCAGCTTGGCCACCAGGGATCTCTACCCGGTAGTTGCCGCAGAGGATGCCTTCGAACTCGTAGCTGCCGTCATCGGCAGATTCGGTGGTTGCGAGTGGCTCGTCTTCGCCGTCACGGAAAAGCTCGATGGTGACGCCATCGATGCCAGGCTCGCCGATCTCGGCCATTCCGTCATCGTCGGTGTCAAACCAGATCAGGTTGCCAAGG
Source organism: uncultured Acidimicrobiales bacterium (assembly GCA_964612655.1). Taxonomy (GTDB): domain Bacteria; phylum Actinomycetota; class Acidimicrobiia; order Acidimicrobiales; family SHLQ01; genus SHLQ01. The sequence goes on from CAZTDG010000052.1 coordinate 966, forward strand.
CGGTAGACGGCTTGCGCTGCGCCACCCTGGTTTGTCTGGGAGAGCGAGGCTCCAGCGCCGTCATCGATGTTGACGCTCTGTACCTGAGCACAGTGGTGGGTATCGCCCGCGTTGAGTACTGCAGAACCTTCGTAGGTGTCCGATCCCCACGAGGAGGTGGGTGCGACCCGAGGAGTGATCGGGTTGTCAACCGAGCCCTGCGGCTGGAGCGATGGAATTTGCACAACGCCGTCAACGACTGGCGTTGCAACCGGTTCGGTGCCCGTCCACCACTGGATGCGCTGGCTGCGTGGGGGGCCGTCACTCCGGCCGGCATCTACGCCCATGATTCGCGAGAAGGTGAGGATGTCTCGGGCTTCGATTGAAGGCGAGTACTGGGTGCAGTTGACCGTGCTATGCAGGCCGGCTTGTCCGATGTCATCGGCGAAGTTGATGTTGAAGAAGGCAAACTCGTTGCCCTCGAGCAGGTGTACTTCGACCTCGGGCTGGGAGGAATCCTCAAACACGACGAGGAAGCCAACGCCGTAGAAGCGTTCGCCGCCTTGGTCAGCGCCCGTGACGTTCAAGGTGGTATCACCGGCGCCGATGATGCCCGTGGCGGTGATGTCTGCTGCGTAGGTGCTCTGGTCGAAGATCGGGGTTTCCCAGCGATAGTCAACGTCGGCGTCGACGCTCTGGCCGTTGATCACGATGTTCGGATCGGCCCAGTCCTGGCCACGACCTGCCCAGTAGACGAGCGTCTGTACGATCTCGGCACCCTCGGGTACCGAAATTGAAGTGGTTCCACCACTCAATTCTGGCACCGGGTTAACGTCTGCCCTGTCGGGATAGACCCCGATGTCAGCATGAGCTATGCCGAGGTTGCCGATCAGTCGGCCACGTTCGGCTAGTTCGCCCTCACTATCAACAGCAGCAGCAGCAGCAGCTGTCGCGGCGAGAATAAGACCAAACGCTATAAGAGCGCGGAAAAATGTTCGCGGTCGATTCGTATTTGTACGCATGGAGACCCCTTTCAAGGCACCGCCCAAGCTGGCAGTCTCGGCGCGCGCAACGCTGGAAGTCAAAACGGCCGAGAATAATTCGCGGCGATAGGCAGACATTCGCGCGTAGCGCGACGAATTACGTACGGAGCGTCACTATTTTGCGGGCGCTACGCCATCATCGCGCAACTGCGAAGAGCGTAAATCCTGATCGCTGTCTGTTCGCTGTGGCTCTGCTGGACTGACCACGACCACGCGCTCACCTACACCCGGTGCACCGTTGACCAATTGCAGACGGTGGTTGTCCATCAATGCAAACAGTGCGAGTTCGCCCGGTTCCAGATCACACGCGTCCGTGATCCTGAACCCGCCCGAGCGAGCTCCGAGGGAGAGTCGCTGGAACGTGAGGTCGCCGAACGCCACTCGTCCGCGAAGCTCGAAATCGTCGTCGTCCTCGTCTGGCTGCACCTGGAACAGGTGAGCACGGCCCAAGTGTTCGGTGAGGTGATGTGCGGCATGGGAAGCAAAGTTCTCGTCGTCGGTGAGCAGGATCGCAGACTTGATACCTACCCCATCGAGCGTCAGATCGAGGTCGTGGCTATCGAGTGGACGGTCATAGGCGAGCAGGCCCTTACGAAACGCCATGCGCTGGATCGCGGTAGATGTCGAGACGACAAGGACCGGGATCTCCTGAGATGCCAATAGGTCAGCGAGGTCGACCGCGAATGGATTGTTCGAGACGATGGCAACGCCGTTTGGTTCGGTTTTGGCCACCCTCGTCTTCTTCGCTACATAGGTTGACGTGAGTCCGTACAACGCCACGGTGACAATGACCGTGGCGAACACGATCGGCACCAGCTCCGGTACCGGATCAGCGCCCTCATCGACCAGCGTCTGAGAAAAGACAGTTGCAACGGACGCGGCCACGATGCCCCGGGGTGCCATCCACGCCAAGAACAGTCGGTCGTTTCGTTGCAGGCCGCCGCCGATCGTTGAAATCCACACGGCTAGCGGGCGTGCGACGAAGACCAAAATTGCGATGATGATGAGCGCCCGCGGGAGAACCGCGACGAGATCGTCCAGATTGACGAGCGCTCCGAGGACGATGAACAGCGTGCCCAAGATGAGGTGCCCCACGTCCTCGCTAAAGGCGGTCAGTTCGCTGCTCGGCACGAGGTTCTGGTTAGCCAGAACGAGGCCGAGCATCGTCGTGGCCATCAAACCGGCTTCAGGCGCAATGACATTGGCGGCCGCAAACGAAATGATGGCCGCCGAGATCATGGCGGGGTTGAGCAGGTGGTCTGGGATCCAGTGTTTGTACAACGCCATCATCGCGAGCGCTGCAACGATGACGCCGGCTATCGCTCCTGCGCCGAGAGTGATGCCGATCTGCAACGCCGCTGCGCCGGGGCTCGAATCGTGCAAGGTTGCGTCGAGGACGACGATCGCGAGCGTGGCGCCGACCGGGTCGATCACGATGCCTTCCCAGCGCAAAATCGCTCCGGTCGGTTCGCGGGGCCGGGCCAAATGGAGCAGCGGGATCACGACGGTTGGTCCTGACACGACCAGAATTGCGCCGATGAGTGCGGCGCTCGACGTCGAAACGCTGTCGAAGAGAAGAGCGGTCGCTCCCCAGCCAATGAGCCAGGTAACGAAGGCCCCCAACGTCACCAGTCGCAGCACCACGGAGCGCCCAGCCGTGAGGCGATCGATCTTGAGCCCGAGTCCACCTTCGTAGAGCAAGAGCCCCACAGCGAGGGAGACCACGGGGAACAACACGCCCTCGCCGAAGTCTTCTGAAGGTCGGATGATGTTAAAGACCGGCCCGACCAGAATGCCGGAGATCAATAGCAACAGAACCCCGGGAATGCGGAGTCGGTTCGCGAGCCATTGGCCCCCTACGCCCAGCGCCAAGATGATCGCGATCGAAATTGGAACCCGGCTCTCGGTGGCGATCAAGAAGTAGGACTCTTGGGTCATCCAGGGCATCGCCGGAGTTTAGGAGCCATTTAGCCGGTGGCCACATCAGCGACTACTGGGGCGTGGTCGCTCGGGGACTTGCCCTTGCGGGCGTTTCGGTCGACGAAGACTCGTTCCGTGCGACCGCGGATGGATTCTGAAACGAGGGTCAGGTCGATCCGCATGCCCTTGCGTTTGTGGAAGTTGCCGTCGCGGTAATCCCACCAGGAGTACAGCCCGGCTTCCTCGTGATGGTCCCGGAAGCTGTCGGTCAGACCCCAGTCGGCGAGGTTCGCGAGTTTCTCTCGCTCGGCGGCAGAGGTATGGGTGACCCCGACCAGGCCCTTCGGGTCGTACACGTCGCGGTCGTCGGGCGCGATGTTGAAATCTCCGACGACGGCGATGTCGTCACCGGGATCGGTGTTGGCCTTGAGGTCGTTTAACAGTCGATCCAGCCAATCCAACTTGTAGTTGTAGTGATCGTCATCGAGGCTTCGCCCGTTGGGTACGTAACACGTAGCAACGCGGACCCCGCCACACGTTGCCCACAGGATCCGAGCATCAGGGTCTGGGTCGCCGCCATCGGCGAAATCGGGGCGGACATCATCCAGGCCCACCCGCGACAAGATCGCGACACCATTCCATTGGCCCTGTCCGTGATGGGCCGTTTCGTAGCCCATGTCGTTGAACACTGCATGAGGAAAGTCGTCGTTGCCGAGCTTGGTCTCTTGCAAGCACAGGACATCGGGTTTGAGGAGCGATATCCACTCCTCGACCCGTTCCATTCGGGCGTTGAGCGAGTTGACGTTCCAGGTGACGATCCGCATGGAGAGCGAATCTACCCACGAATGTGTCAATTGTCCCCAGGAATTCACGCTTGCTACCCATCCGCGAGGGTCGTGGCTCCTAGTGTGGACGGCGTGACTGCAGTGAATCGCGCCGATCTAGGCGCCAACGCATGGATCGTCGACGAGATGTACCGCGAGTACCTCGCTAACCCGGCAAGTGTTTCTCAGAGCTGGCAGGAGTTCTTCGTCGGATACCGACCTGGCGCGGCAGCGTCACCGCCTCCGGCAACGAGCGCTCCGACCTCATCGGCGACCCCTTCTTCTCCTCCGCCCGCCCCAGCGGCCGCGGCACCGACCGCCACGCCTCAAACAAATGGGGATTCCCCAGAGGCCAAACCGCTACCCGAAGGGGCCGAGCCCATTCGAGGCGTCGCGGCCAAGATCGTCGAGAACATGGAGGCCAGCCTCGAGGTTCCTACGGCTACGAGCTTCCGTGACATCCCAGCTCGACTTCTCGAAGTAAACCGCAAGATCGTCAACGGCCATCTCGGCCGGACCCGCGGCGGCAAGATCAGTTTCACCCACATCATCGGCTACGCAGTCGTGCGGGCCATCGCGGACTTTGTTCCCTCGATGAACAATGGCTACCTCGAAGGTCCCGACGGCAAACCGAATCTGATCCGTCGCGACGGCGTGTCGCTCGGCGTGGCGATCGATGTTGAGAAATCTGACGGCAGTCGGACGTTGTTGGTGCCAGCGATCAAGAACGCCGAACAGCTCGACTTCGGCGGCTTCGTCGACGTGTTCGACGATCTCGTCCGACGCGGACGCAAAGGCAAGCTCACCCTCGATGATTTCTCGCAGGTGACCGTGAGCCTCACCAACCCCGGCGGCATCGGAACGGTGCAATCGGTGCCGCGGCTTATGCCCGGCCAAGGTGTGATCGTCGGCCTCGGATCGATCGCGTATCCGACCGCGTTCGCCGCCGCCGACCCAGCAAAGCTCGCCGACCTCGGTATCTCAAAGGTCGTCACCGTTACCTCCACCTACGACCATCGCGTCATCCAGGGAGCCGAGAGCGGCAACTTCTTGAAGGCCATCCATGAACTGCTCGTCGGTGAGCATGAGTTCTACGAGGACGTCCTCAAGAGCATGGGGGTTCCCTACGACGCGGTGAAGTGGCGTCGTGACGTAAACCCGGTCGACGACGCAGAGTCCGCTGTTGAACGACAGGTGCAGGTCAACCGCCTCGTCAACAATCACCGAGTCCGCGGTCACTTGATTGCGAACCTCGATCCACTCGGAATCGCCGACAACTCGATGCACCCCGAACTCGATCCAGCGAGCTACGGGCTGACGATTTGGGACCTGGAACGAGAGTTCCAAGTGGAGGGCCTCATGGGCCCGCAAGCCACAAACGGCCGTGCACGCATGAAGCTCGCCGACATCCTCGGCATCATGCGCGACGCCTATGCCCGAACCATCGGCCTCGAATACATGCACATCTCCAATCCAGAGGAGAAGGCATGGATCCAAGAGCAAGTTGAAGGCCAGCCATATGAGATCGACAAAGAGACGCAAAGCCACATTCTCGACCGCCTAAACGCGGCCGAGGCGCTCGAGAAGTTCCTGGGCACCAAATACATCGGGCAAAAGCGTTTCGGAATCGAGGGCAGCGAGAGCGCCATTCCGTTGCTCGACCGACTGCTCGCCTGCGCTGCCGACGAAGACATCACCGATGTTGTCCTCGGCATGGCTCACCGAGGACGACTCAACGTTCTGGTCAACATCGTCGGTAAGGATTACAGCCAACTCTTCGAGGAGTTCGAAGGCGCCATTTCCGCTGACGCCGTGCAGGGCTCGGGCGACGTGAAGTATCACCTCGGCCAAACCGGTACCTTCACCGCGCCATCTGGCAAACAGGTGCCGGTCACGCTGGCCGCCAACCCATCTCACCTCGAAGCCGTCGACCCCGTCGTGGTCGGCATGGCACGGGCAAAGATGGATGCGATCGAAATCGGGTCGCAACGTTCCTATCCAATCCTGCCGCTCCTAATCCACGGCGACGCCGCCTTCGCAGGCCAGGGCGTGGTCACCGAAACGCTGAACCTCTCACAGATCCGCGGCTACAAAGTCGGCGGCACGATTCACCTGATCATCAACAACCAGCTGGGTTTCACGACCGCACCTCACGCTGCTCGCTCGTCGGAGTACTCCACCGATGTAGCCAAGTTGATCCAGGCGCCGATCTTCCACGTCAATGCAGACGATCCTGAAGGATGCGTTCGGGTAGCCGAACTCGCCTTCAAGTATCGAGAGAAGTTCAAGAAGGACGTCGTCATCGACATGATCGGCTACCGCCGACATGGTCACAACGAGGGCGACGATCCCAGCTACACCCAGCCGCTGATGTATCGAGCCATCGAACAGCGCCGCTCCGTACGCATGCTCTACACCGAGGCGCTTATCCGCCGCGGTGACCTCACCGTTGAAGAGGCCGAGGAAGCTCTCGACAACTTCCGCATGCGACTCCAAGGCGCGCTCGACACCACCCGTTCGGTCGAGCGTGACCCCAACATCGTCGCCGCGAAACCGGCAGGTCCAGTAGGAGTTCTACCTCCAGCAAACACCGCTGTTGCCAAGAGTGAGCTCGACGCGGTCTATGCCGAACTGTCCTCGACCCCCGATGGCTTCAACCTTCATCCGAAGCTCGCCACCCAATTCGCTGCTCGCGACAAAATGTACGCCGAAGGCGAAGTTGACTGGGCCCTCGGTGAAGCAATGGCCTACGGATCGCTTCTCCGCGAAGGAATCTCCGTCCGTCTCGTCGGACAGGACTCTCGCCGCGGCACCTTCTCACATCGACACTCCACCCTCGTCGACTATGAGAACGGTGATGAGTTTGTTCCGCTGCGAGAGAACCGAAACGACTCCGAGCTCTGGATCTACGACTCGCTGCTCAGCGAGTACGCGGCGCTCGGCTTCGAGTACGGCTACTCCGTCGAACGTCCAGAAGTGCTGACGCTGTGGGAAGCCCAGTTCGGCGACTTTGTCAACGGCGCGCAAATCATCATCGATCAGTTCCTCATGGCATCCGACGACAAGTGGGGCGAGAGTTCGGGACTCGTCATGTTGTTACCGCACGGCTACGAAGGGCAAGGCCCCGAGCACTCCTCGGCCCGTGTCGAACGGTTCTTGCTGCTCGCCGCCGAAGACAACGTGCAGATCGCGAACGTCACGACGGCCTCACAGCTCTTCCATATCTTGCGTCGCCAGATGAAGCGCGATGTTCGTAAGCCGTTGGTGATCTTCACCCCGAAGTCGTTGCTTCGAGCCAAGACCACCCGGTCGCCTGTGAGCGCGCTCACCGAGGGCACGTTCCTCGAGACGCTGCCCGATCCGAATCCGCCTGCCGCAGATGAGGTCACCGACCTCGTGTTCGCAACAGGCAAGGTCGCTGTTGACGCGTTCACCCGACGCGACCAGACCGGCGCTCACGCGTTGATCACCCGGGTTGAGCAGATCTACCCGTGGCCGGCTGAACAGATCGCCGAGATTGTCGCCGCACATCCCAACGCTCGCCGAATCTGCTGGCTTCAAGAGGAGCCGGAGAACATGGGCGCCTGGAACTTCGTCAAGGGTCGTCTCTATGAAAACCATGGCGAAACCCACACGATTCAGCGTTTCTCTCGCCCAGAATCTGGAAGTCCATCAACAGGGTCAGCGCGAATCCACGCACAAGAGCAGGAACAGCTACTCGCCGCCCTCCTCGGCTAAAGCCGTTCCTCAGCGCCGTTCCTCGGTCCTGGAGGGACCTCGTCTCTACTCGAGTTTTCTCGCTCCGCTCGCAAACATCGCCGCCGTTCGTCTTTAGTCTTCGTCGGTCGTTTCCGAGATCAGCTCTAAGACTTCGTCGCCGAAGCGGTCGGCTTTGGCTGGGCCTACGCCTGATACCGCCAGCAGTTCGCGCGTAGAGGTGGGGCGATCTTTGGCGATGGCGTGCAGGGTCTTGTCGTGAAAGATGGTGTAGGCGGGAACATCGTTCGCCTTCGACTTAGACAGTCGCCACTTCTTCAGAGCGATGAAGATCGGGTCGGACTCGTCTTGTTTGAGACGAGGGCCACCGTTGCGAGCGGAGAGATTGCGTCGGATGTCTCCGGCTGACTTCGCGTTCTGGTTTCGGATCGCGTGTGGGTCGATGCCTTGGTTTGCGAGTCGAATCGGTTCGAGCATCGGTGACTCAGACCGCTTGGAGACTCGGTCGCCAAAGGTCCGTTCGTCGGCCCAATGCAGGTGCAGATGCCGCTTCGCTCGGGTCACCGCCACGTAGATCAGGCGATCCTCCTCGGCCTTGGCTTCTGGGGTCTTGGCGTGCCCGATTGGGGCCAGACCCTGCTCCATCCCGGCGACGTGGACCACATCCCATTCCAAACCCTTGGCCTGGTGAAAGGTGGTGACCTCGACTCGGTCGTCGCCAACAGAAGCGATCTCTCGGCCCCCAGCTTTGAGCGCGTCGATGAATCCTTGCAGTGATGCGGTCGGGTCCAGGCCGAGATGGTCTCTCCCGAGTCGCAAGAATGCGCTCAGCAGCAGCTGGCGTTCATCGACACCTGCGTCGTCGGTCTCGTCTTCGGGTTCGTTCGTTTCGCCCTCGGTGCGTTGGCCGTTCAGGCGCTCGGCGAGCTCGTCGAGCGCATCGGTCAATGTGCCAGATGGTGCGGCCTGACGGAGGCTGTCGATGAGGTCTTTGATCTCGGGCCGGTCGACCAGCGCCGAATCGTGGCGTGCCCGTACCGGAACCTCGGCGGCATCGAGGGCATCGGCGAGCAGCGCCACCTGAGCGTTTGTGCGAACCAGCACCGCCATGTCTCGCCAACGAGTGCTGGAGCTACGGGCATTGCGAAGCGAGCGGGCGATCGAGCGGGCTTCGGCCTTCTCGTCAGAATGATTGGTGATCGAGGGTTTCTGGCCACTCGACAAGGTGGGGGTCAACTTGCCATAGGTCGGCAGCAACGCAGATGCACACCGGAGGATCTCCGGTGTCGAGCGATAGTTCTGCGACAGGGCTACCTCGACCGCGTTCGGGAAGTGGGTAGTGAAGTGATCGAGGTACGACGAGTCCGCGCCGTTCCAGGCGTAGATGGCCTGGCGAGAGTCGCCGACGACACACAGGTCAGGCTCGGCGCCCACGAACACCTTCAAAAGGGCGAACTGCAATGTGTTGACGTCTTGGAACTCGTCGACAAAGACGTGTCGGTAGCTCCATTGGAACGCGGCGATCGCGTTTTTGTCCTGTTGGAGGAGGCGGCCACACAAGATCAAAATGTCGTCGAAGTCGATCAGGTTGCGCTTGACCTTGGTCTCTTCATAGGCCTGGTAAATCTCGGCGACCCGCTCGGCGGGTAGCTGCATCGAGCGCGCATTTTCGGCAGCCGCAGCGACGTAGGTATCGGGCTTAATACGTCGGGCCTTGGCCCATTCGATCTCCGAAACCAGGTCGAGGGGAATCGTTCGCTCTCGAATGCCTGGCACTAGGCGGGCCACGAACCCAATCTTGCGGTCCAGCAACGTCGGCGCGCTGAGCTGGTTGGATTCCCAATGGCGACGAAGTTGGGTGAGGGCAACGGCGTGGAAGGTGCCGGCGGCCGCCGATTCTCGTAACCCCAGCTGGCGAAGGCGATGGTTCAGTTCGCCCGCCGCTTTGCGGGTGAACGTGAGCGCGAGGACCCGACGTGGATCGAGCGCGTCGGTCATAGCGCCGTAGGCAATACGTCGGGTTAGAACGCGGGTCTTTCCCGAACCCGCGCCAGCCCGAATAACGAGCTGAGGCGCGTCGATCGTGACGGCCCGGTGTTGCTCATCGTTTAGGCCCGCGAGAATCTGCGCGGTAGCGGCTGCTTGGTCCACGTCAAGACCCTACCGACGCGCTGTGACGTTGTGTCCAGTACGGTTAGGTGCGTATGGGTTTTCCGAGAGAATTGTTGAGCGACGACGAGGAGATCGTCGTCGATATGCACCCGCACTGGTGGACGCTGCTCCCGATCGGCGTGCTGCTCGCGGTGGTAGTCATCGGTGGGTTAGCGGTCCTGGTGGCGGCTGGTTCAGGGGTGGTCTGGCTGATCGCCCGGATCCTCGTTGCTGTCGCGGTGGTGGTGACGCTTGCGATCTTCGCCACTCGTTACGCCCGCTGGTCTACGACAGAGTTTGTCGTAACGACCGAGCGCGTCATCTCGCGCAGTGGCGTGCTCGCCAAGACCGGCATCGAGATTCCACTCGATCGCATCAACACCGTCTTCTTCGAACAAAAGCCCATGGAGCGAGTGTTGGGATCAGGCGACCTCGGCATCGAATCGGCTGGCGAAGGCGGACGCCAAACCTTCGCCAACATCCGTAAGCCGAACATGGTCCAAGCCGAGATCTACGCCCAGAAAGAAGGCTTCGAAGAACGACGCCTCCGCCGGATCGGCTCGATGAGTGCGAACGCAGCGCCGGTGAGCGTCGCCGATGAGATCGCCAAGCTCGATGCACTCCGTAAACAAGGGGTCATCACCGAAGCTGAGTTCCAGGCCATGAAGATGGAACTACTCAACAAGTCGCAGGGCGCTTAGCCGAGCTCTCTCGGGCGAACGATCTCCACGAACGTTGCTGTATTTGCGCTGAGAGTTGCCCAGTCGGGAACCTCGAAGACCGCCACCGCCGCGGTGGCCATCAACTTGCCGCTGGCCGACAGGGGAGCGGCGCCGTTGGAGAGCTCATCGACCAACACGTCGAAGCCCGGGTTGTGGCCGCACAGGAGCAGGCACTCGGCGTTGACGTGATGGCCGGTTTGGTTCGCCGTGGTTAGCCAGGTGTGTGCGCTGGCCAAATAGAGGTCGCCGTCGACGTCGATCGAGTCGTCATCGAGCTCACATAGCCGTCGAACAGCGGCCACGGTTTGTTGGGTGCGGCGAGCAGATGAGGTGATGATGTGGTCTGGGCAGTAGCCCGAGTCCACCAACCATTGGGCCATGGTGTCGGCGGCTTGCTCGCCGCGCGGGTTCAGGGGACGTTCGTGATCGTTGTGGCCCGTCGACCAGTCCGACTTGGCATGGCGCATGACCAACAACAACGTCACGGCGTTTCCTTGTCGTCGGGCTGGTAGCGCATGGGGATGTGCGCGATGCCATCTTCGAGGAACTCGTCGCCTGTTTGGACGAATCCAAGCTTGTTGTACCAATCGAGCAGGTAGCTCTGCGCGTCGAGGACGATCTCGCCTTGAAGCGAGTCGACGCCATGGTTGACGAGCGTTGCCGCGTGCCCCGAACCCCGATGCTCGACCGCGGTGACTACCCGTCCGATCCGCCACTGGCCGGGCGCATCCTGAAGGCACCGAACGTAGGCGATAACCGACCCGTCATCAGCAGACATCCATATATGACGTGTCTCGGGTTCGGTGTCTCGGCCATCGAGATCTGGATACACACAAGCCTGTTCGACGACGAATACGTCACACCGCAGACGCAGAATGTCGTGCAGCTCATGAACGGAGATCTCATTGAAGCGTCGGTCGGCTATCGTCGATCCCGACACGGCTCCACTCATGAGCCCGACTCTACCTCTACGACCGGTTCCCCCGGTAAGGCTGATTGAACGCAGGAGTATCAATGCCACTCATCGAGGCCGAAGGGCGATCAATCTTTGCCGAGAGCTTCGGCAACCCGGAAGACCCGGCACTGTTGCTGATCGCCGGTATGACCAGCCAGTTGACGTCGTGGCCAGCGGAATTCTGCGAAGCCTTGGTCGATAGGGGATTCTTCGTCATTCGTTTCGACAATCGAGACGTCGGTTTGTCGTCCAGCTTCCTCGACCGTGATCCCTACTCGCTCTCGGACATGGCAGATGACGCCGTCGAAGTCCTTCGACACTTCGACGCGGCTCCAGCTCACGTGATGGGCATGTCTATGGGAGGCATGATCGCCCAGATCCTCGCGATCGATCACCCCGAAGAGATGTTGTCGCTGATCTCGTATGCGTCGTGCACCGCAGACCCGGACACCGGCAATCCCACCGAGGAAGCGGTAATCGCATTGCTGAATCCGCCACCCACGACTCGTGAGGAAGCCGAAGCTAACGGGGTCGCAGGTAAGCGTGTTTGGGGTACGCCCGACACGTGGGACGAATCGGAATGGGCGGCCTTCAGCGGCGACAACTTCGATCGCGCTGCGCCAGTGGAAGGCTCGGGGATGCGCCAGTTCGTTGCGGTCGAACTAGCCGGCCAGTGGGACGACGCTCTCGCCGAGATCGATGTGCCGACGCTCGTGATCCACGGCAGCATCGACCCGCTGATCAACCCCGACGGTGGCCGCCACACCGCAGAACTCATTCCCGACGCGACCTACGAAGAGATCGAGGGCATGGGCCACGACCTGCCGATCACCGAATGGCCCCACATCGTGTCGCTCGTGACCTCGCACGCGGTCGCTGCGGCCAATAGCTCGCGCGGGCAGAAACTTCTCGAAGGCAACTGATGGCCGGTCCGCTCGCCGGGGTCCGTGTCGTCGAGTTAGCGGGGATGGGTCCAGGGCCCTTCGCTGCGATGGTGCTCGCCGACCTCGGGGCGGAAGTCATTCGCGTCGACCGTGCCAGCGCTGTTCGCGGCGCCAACCCCGACGCGCCTCCAGCCGATGTGTTGAACCGAAGCCGCCGCTCGGTGGGCATCGATCTCAAGAACCCCGATGGCGTCGACGCGCTGCTTCGATTGGTCGAGTCGGCTGATGGGTTGATCGAGGGCTTTCGCCCCGGTGTTTGTGAACGGTTGGGGATCGGCCCCGAAGTTTGCCTCGAGCGAAATGCGGCTTTGGTTTACGGCCGAATGACCGGCTGGGGTCAGGACGGCCCGTGGGCTGAGCGCGCCGGGCACGACATCAACTACATCGCACTGTCGGGAACGCTGTCGATGATCGGTCGCAAAGATGCGGCGCCAGTACCGCCTATCAATCTGTTGGGCGACTTTGGCGGTGGCGGCATGTTGTTGGCCGTTGGTGTCCTGGCCGGAATCATCAACGCACGCTCGACCGGCGTGGGACAAGTGGTGGACGCCGCGATGGTCGATGGCGCGGCTTTGCTGGCATCGATGATGTACGGGATGAAGGCGATGGGAATGTGGGATGGCGGTAGGGGAGCGAACCTGCTCGATACCGGAGCTCACTTCTACGACGTGTACGAGACAGCTGATGGCCAGTTCATTTCGCTCGGCGCGATCGAATCGCACTTCTATGCCGAGATGCTGGAGCGCTTGGGCTTTGGTGAAGATGACCTCGCTGCCCAGTTGGATGCAACGCGATGGGACGAGAACCGTGAGAAGGTGGCGGCTCGAGTTGCGGAGAAGACCCGAGATGAGTGGGACGAGGCTTTCGCCGACTCCGATGGCTGTTACGCCCCGGTTCTCAGCGCTGATGAAGCCGCCGCGCATCCGCAGCTGGCTGCCAGAGGAACGTTCGTGGAAGTAGCCGGCGTGAACCAACCCGCACCTGCACCTCGGTTCGAGAAGACCCCGCTCACTTCGCCCACCCCACCTGCACACGCAGGTCAGCACACCGACGACGTGCTGAGCGATTGCGGATTCACCGGTGACCAAATCGCGTCTCTACGTGATTCTGGCGCGATCGCCTGAGAGAATCATCAGTCGGTATGGGCACGATCTCCGCACTTCATACGATTCTCGCCTGGGCGGTGATGATCGCCGGAGGTATCGCTGGTGCTCTGACCACGGCTGCGCATTGGGTTGAGGCCATGCGGGTGAAACAACTCTGGTGGCTACATCACCTGTTCCACGCACTCATCGCCGTGCAGGTATCTCTGGGCGCTGTAATCATCGCAACGAGCGATCTCGACGCGAACGGCGAGCACCTCTTCTACGGGTTCTTGACCTTCATCGGAGTTGGCCTGATCATCGGCTACCGGCACCTCGCTGAGTACAAGTACCTGCTGTACGGTCTCGGCGGCCTTTTTGTCATGGGCCTGGCGATTCGGGCCTTCACCCTTCCTGCACTAGCCATCGGCGGCTAGCCGATCGGACAGTTAGGGAGTGGGTGGTTTCCCTGTCCCTAACTGTCCCAGGCTTGTAGGCTGAGCGCATGCAGGGAGTAGTTCAGTCGTACGATCCAGCGACCGGGGACGGCGTCGTCATTGACGACGTAGGTCTTGACGAGTACGACCTGGCGCCGACCGCCCTTGAGGGTTCGGTGTTCCGCATGCTTCGTCAAGGTCAACGGGTGCTCTTCCGCCTTGACGACAAGGGTTTCGCGACCGAGATCCGATTGGGGTCCGAGGCCGACATGGAGACCCCCGAGCTCCTACCTGAGTAGACAACTCGGAGAGCCATCCCCCAGACATGGGGGAGCGTGTCGTGCTTGACTGAGGGCATGACGGACAAGATCAACCTCACCGACGCACTCACGACCTTCGACGACACGTGGGCGCCGCGAACCGTTGCCACCGTGAACGACTACGACGTTCGAGTGGTGCACATCGAGGGCGAGTTCATCTGGCACAAACACGACGACACCGACGAGTTGTTCTTGTTGATCGAAGGGCACGCCCAGATCGAGATGCGTGACCGGACGGTCGAGCTAAAGCCTGGCGAACTGTTCGTGGTTCCCAAGGGGGTCGAGCACAAGCCGCAGTCGGCTACCGGCGCCTCGTTGTTGCTCTTCGAGCCGAGCGAGACGGAAAACACCGGTACCGCCACCGAGGAGATCCCCGATCACATCGAAACCACGGTAGGCGTAGCGCTATGAGCGGGTCATAGGACGCGCGGCCGCGTTTCAACAGAAAATCTGACGCAAATGTTGCTCCCATCAATATTGGGGGTACTAGGGTCTCGGTCGTCTAGTGACTTTCGGTGAGGAGACATGGTGGTTGGTTTGGCGAAGCCGCGCGGATTGCGGCTGATTTGGGTTACGTGCGTTCTAGCGGTGGTATCGGTGGTGGCGGTCTTGTTAGTGCCGACACCGTTTGTATCTGCGGCGCCGAACCCCGGCGAGTGTCAGGTTGTTGTCGATGACGCGTCTGCGACGTTGACGTGGGGCGAGATCGCCGGCATTTCGACCTATCAGGTCCGCTCCCTTGCCGATGACGGCTCATCGCGCTGGTTGGTGAGTGTCACGGGTCTTTCGTGGACTGACGAGTCTCATGAGGCTGGCGAGCGGTATCTCGTGCGTTACCGCGTGGCCGGGGCGGTTCAAGACATTGTTTGTGAGACCGCGGACGCTGGAGTTCCAGATCCTGGTGGCGAGCCGGGCGGCGAAGTGGC
>CAZTDG010000053.1:0-15767 GCA_964612655.1 uncultured Acidimicrobiales bacterium
GGTGTAAACCCGCCGGCTCGAACGAACTCGTTGAGTCGTTCTTTGGTAAATTCGGCTTCGATGTCGGCCACGAGCGACGCAACAGCGTCATCGACGTCGGTGTCAGGGTCGATGGACCGGGTCTCTGAACCCATTTCTGCGATGTAACTATTGGCGTCTTTTTTGTCGGCGACCATGGCCGCGCGATCGATCGCCTTCTGAAAGCGAGGCGGCAGCTCGACTTGGACCTTGCGGTCACCGACGGTGCCGTTGATTTGGGCCGGGATGTCGCGCCACTTGATGATCTTGAGCGCGGGTCCGCCACGTCGCCGTCGACCGCTCACGCTACCCGTACCTCCAGAAGTCGGGTCTCCAGAACTCCTCGTCCGACGTCTAATTGGTCGAACTCCAGGTTCAGTCGGTTCGCGCATGACTTTGCACTTTCGGTGAGTTCAGGAGTTGGGTCCTGAGCGATGTAGAGCAACCGGGTGTAGTTGCCGAAATACATTTCGGTGAGTTCGGGGTGCTCGGTCAATCCGAGGGCGCCGAAGAGAAGCGGCTCCTGATGCTTGACCAGATAGTCGGTGAGATACAGGGTGCCGATCTCGCTTGCGTGCTCGTCGAGGAACCGCTGGACACCGGTGAAGAAGGCATAGCAATGGTCGCCCGGGAGGCGGGTTGCGTGGGGGAAACGAAGGAGGAGTCGGTCGAGGTGTCCACCCGTTCCGCAATCGCCGTATCCGATCAGAATGGAGTCGTATTGGTCAGCCTTTTCGGCGAGTACGGCCTCGATCGCCGGGGTGATTTTCTCTGGGCGGTTATGAAAGTGGGCGGGAAGGTAGTCGAAGTCGACGTGGCCCCAACCGTTTGCTGAAACGATGGCGCGAATGTCAGCGCCGAGTGCTCCGCAGGCAAGTACGAGGACTCGCGCTGGGACGTCGGTGTCAGCTGCCTCAGGCAGCACGCTTCTCTGCGACCAGTTTGCTGGCGGTTTCGGAGGCCACCGCGGCATCGCGGCAATAGGCGTCGGCACCAACGGCTTGACCGAACTCTTCGTTTAGCGGCGCTCCGCCTACGAGGATGATGTAGTCGTCTCGCATACCTCGTTCGGTGAGGGTGTCGACCACGACCTTCATATAGGGCATGGTGGTGGTGAGCAGCGCCGACATGCCGAGGATGTCTGGCTTGTGCTCTTCGAGGGCCTCGATGTACTCGTCAACATCGGTGTTGATTCCGATGTCGATGACCTCGAAACCGGCGCCCTCGAGCATCATCGCCACGAGGTTCTTTCCAATGTCGTGGATGTCGCCCTTCACGGTGCCGATCACGACCTTGCCGATGGGCTCGGCGCCGGTCTCTGCGAGCAGCGGACGAAGGATCTCCATCCCGGCCTTCATGGAGTTGGCTGCGAGAAGGACCTCGGGGACGAACAAGATGCCGTCTCGGAAGTCGATGCCCACGATGCGCATGCCTTCGACGAGCGCATCGTTGAGCACCCGATCGGCGCTCCAACCTCGTTCGAGCAAGATGTTGGTGCCCTCGACGATCTCTTCACCGAGGCCGTCATAGAGGTCATCGTGCATTTGCGCAGTGAGTTCGTCATCTGGCAGCTCGGCCAGGACGATGTCGTCTTCGTCGCTCATAAGTGATCCTTTAACAGTTCCACGATGTGGAACAGAACCATATCATGGAACACAGGCCAATGAAAGGCTGTGGTTACTGACTAAAAGGCGCCCCATTTTTGCCGATTGATTTGCGATGAGAAACGACGTGGTGATGGTGGGCGTGGGGTCGGTGTTGTTCACCGGCCTGGTCGCTGGCGGGTTGCTCTTCGTGGCGACTCCAAGCATCGCAGTCATCGCTCTGGCAGCGCTCCTGGCCATCGCGACGTTCGGATTTATCTGGAGTTACCGTTCGGCGCGGCGGCAGCGGGCCCAGTGGGTTGAGCTTGAAGGGCTCAATCGATCAGCAGACGGTGGCCTCGACCAGGAAGTCACCGCAGAAGAAGTACTGGCTGCCCGACGTCTCCGCGAGGACGAGTCAGCGGTGTTGGCGATGATCGCTGAGGACAAAGAAATGGCCGCGGTCCTCCAACGAATCACCCAGATGCTCAGCGCACAATATCCGAGCAGTCGATTCCGCATCGTGAACGACAATCTCCTCGACGATCAAGTGGTCGATGGCGTCTGGCAGGTCTTGCCGCGAACGAGCACCGCTATGGGGTGGGAGTTGCAGGCCAAGGTCGGTCCCGAAGACACCATCGAACCAGCGGTGATGGTTATGGCCTCCGATCTGGCCAGGCTTACGCTGGACAAGGCTCAGAACCGGACCACCTTGCGCTACCAGGCGGACCATGATGCGCTCACCGGTCTGTTGAGTCGACGCGCCGTCCTCGACGCCATCGACAACGCGATCCTTACCGGCGACAGCGTCGGCGTTGTCTACTGCGACGTCGATGAGTTCAAAGCCGTGAACGACACACTTGGCCATCAAGCCGGAGACGACCTGCTCGTCGGTATCTCCGACCGGTTCAAGGAGGCCGTACGAGATGTGCCCTTCGAATGCCACCCAGGTCGAATCGGTGGCGACGAGTACCTGCTGGTAACGGTCGGCGCGACGCAGGCACAGTTGGAAACCCTCGTCGAGCAATTCTCGTTCGACATCCAAGCGCCGTTTAGCTTGCGTCTGTCGAGCATCTCCACATCACTGTCGATCGGTGTGTCGTTTCGGTCTCACAGCGAACATAGTCTTGCGGGCTCCGACCGCCACGAGATGCTTCGAGAGGCCGACATTGCGCTTTACCAGGTGAAGCGTTCAGGTCGAAACAGCTTCCGGTTCTTCGACGCCGAACTTCGCGCCATCGAGGAGGAGCGAAAGCTGCTGGAGGAAGACCTCCGTCAGTCGATCACCAACCGCTCGGGCCTCTTTGCAGAGTTCCAACCGCAATTCGACACCAGCTTGCAACTCGTGGGCTTCGAGGCGTTGGGTCGTTGGGCCCGACAGGGCGTGGGACCGGTAAGTCCGGCAGAGTTCATCCCGATCGCCGTCGAACGAAACATGATGGCCGACTTCGATCTCGAACTGTTTCGCACCGTTGCCGACGTGCTTGGCCACTATCGTCGCCAAGGCCAGCGTCTTGGCAAGGTCTCGATAAATGTGTCTGCCGAACGGCTCGAAGACCCAGACTTCGTCCGAACAACCCTTGAGGTCTTGCGCCGTGGCGCCATCGACCCGACGACGGTGGTGCTTGAAATCACCGAGTCGTCCTTGCTCAACGACCTGCGTGAACGTGGTCGTCGCCTGGAGGAACTTCGAGCGTGGGGCATCCGAATCGCCATCGACGACTTTGGTACCGGCTACTCGTCATTGTCGTATCTGCGCGATCTTCCCGTCGACATCGTCAAGCTCGATCGAGAGTTCGTGAGCGACATCGATTCGTCGCCGATGAGTCAAGCCATCGTCCAAGCGATCCTGACCCTCTCGAAGGTGCTGAAGTTGGAAGTGGTCGCCGAGGGCATCGAACGCAAGTCCCAGATCGACGTGCTCGCCGGCCTGGGGTGCGACATTTTCCAGGGCTTCTTGCTCGGAAGGCCCTTGCCCATCGATACCGCTACTGCACTAGCTGCGCGGCAATGGCCAGCGGATCCTTTCCAGAGCGGCTACGACTGGCCTGAAGTGCCTCCCAATGCGAGAGACCTTTCGGCGTTAGGTCAGCTGCCGGAGTTCAAGACGCTCTGACGCCAGGCTTCGGTGGCTTCGACCTGATTGAACGTGAATACGTGAAGCCCGCCGATGTTGAGTTCCTCCAACGATGGTTCGAGAGGCACCAAGATGTCGTCGGGGTCGTATGCGCCCGGGGCGAGTAGCTGCTTGACAGCAGCTCGGTTCTTTTTGAGGAACCGCAGCGATGCGCCCACGCCGAGTCGCACACCCATGGTCATCAGCTTTGCCTTGTCGACCACGCCGGGGATGCCAAGGTGAACGGGCAGTTCGAATCCAGCGGCTCGTTCTTTGGTCAGCCAGCTCGCGATCAGATCGGTATCGAAACACATCTGCGTCGAGGCCCAACCCTGAACCTCGGCTTCAGCGAGCAAAGCTTGTTTCGCGTGGAGTTGTTCGTGGCAGACGTCGCTACTGATAAGCGCGTGACCGTCGGGGTAGGCGGTAACTCCCACGGTCTTCAAGCCATGGTCTTGAGCGAACAGGTCGCTCAAGAACGAGTGGGCGCCTTCGTAGGGTCCCGCTGGTTCTTCGGCATCACCGGCAACGCAAAAGAGCGTTTCGTAACCTTCGGTCTTGAGCCATTCCGCAAGGCTGCGCACATGCTCGGGTCCTTCGACTAGGCGTGCCGCAATGTGGGGGATGGGTCGATGCCCCTTGCTCCGGATTCGGTCGGAGAGCTCCTTCGTAGCGTCCAGTCCCTTGACCGGTGAAGCGGTCACCGAAACGGGGGAGTTGGGTGGAAGGGCCTCGATCGCCGCGTCGACAGATTTGAGAGGGATCAGCTCGAACACCATCGAATCGACGAGTTGTTGCCGGTAGGTGCCGTTCGCCGAAGCGTTGGCAGCGGAGTTGTCGGGCAATGCCATGACGTTCCTTACGAAAGGTTGATGACGTTGCCGTCTTTGTCGATGTCGATCTTTTGAGCGGCCGGCGCCTTCCCGAGGCCAGGCATGGTTCGCATATCGCCACAGATCGGGTAGACGAAGCCCGCACCAACGCTGGCGCGAACTTCGCGGACGGGAAGGGTCCAACCCGTTGGGGCTCCCTTGAGATTGGAGAAGGCCGAGATTGAAAGGTGGGTCTTGGCGATGCAGACCGGGAGGTTCCCAAAGCCGTTGGCTTCGTAGTTGTCGATCTGCTTGGCCGCTGCGGGGGAGACCTCGATACCGTCGGCGCCGTAGACCTTCTTGGCGACCGTTTCGATCTTCTCGCGAATCGACATGTCGTCGGGGTAGAGGACCTCGAAGTTCGACTCTTCCTCGGCGGCTTCGGTGATTGCGCTGGCCAGATCGGTGGCGCCTTGTCCGCCGTCTGAGAAGTGGGTCGATACAGCAGCCCGAGCGCCGTATTCCTGTGCGATCTCGTGGATGGCGTTGATGTCCTCATCGTGGTCACCGGGGAACACGTTGATAGCCACCACCGG
Source organism: uncultured Acidimicrobiales bacterium (assembly GCA_964612655.1). Taxonomy (GTDB): domain Bacteria; phylum Actinomycetota; class Acidimicrobiia; order Acidimicrobiales; family SHLQ01; genus SHLQ01. The sequence goes on from CAZTDG010000053.1 coordinate 5,126, forward strand.
AGTCACGCCGTGAATCTGCATGTTCTCTAGTTGCTTGCGCAGATTGTCGCCACCCTGATGCACCTCGTCGGGGTTTGCCTCCAACAATGCGGGTGGCAGAGCTTTGCCAGCGACGATCTTGTGGTTGCCTGAGTGGGCCTTCAGGCCGCGAACGGTGGCTACGAGCACTGCGGCGTCGGGGGCGATGCCCGAGTAGCGGCACTTGATGTTGAAGAAGCGCTCCGCTCCCATGTCCGCACCGAACCCAGCTTCGGTGAGCAAGTAGTCGGCGGTCTTGATGCCGACTTGGTCGGCGACGATCGAGCTGTTGCCAGTCGCGATGTTGCCGAACGGGCCCGTGTGCACCAACGCTGCAGTTCCTTCGAGGGTTTGCATGAGGTTGGGCTTGATGGCTTCTTTGAGGATGACGGTCATCGAACCGCCAGCGCCGATCTCATCTGCGGTGACCGGGGTGCCCTCTTTGGTGTAGCCGAGCACGATGCGCCCCATTCGCTCACGGAGATCCTGGAGCGATGTTGCGAGCGCGAGCGCCGCCATGACTTCCGATGCTGCGGTGATGTCGAAGCCGGTCTCGCGTGGGACGCCGTCGAGGCGACCGCCGAGGCCGATGACCGCATTTCGAAGCGCTCGGTCATTGACGTCGAGCACTCGTCGCCACGTGATGTTGTTGATATCGATGCCGGTTTCGTTGCCGTGATAGATGTGCGCATCGAGCATCGCCGAGCACAGGTTGTGCGCTGCGGTTACCGCGTGCATGTCGCCGGTGAGATGGAGGTTAAACAACTCCATCGGTACGACCTGGCTGTATCCGCCGCCTGCAGCGCCGCCCTTGATTCCAAAGGTCGGACCCATCGACGGCTGACGGATGGCGATCGTCGCGGACTTGCCGATGTGCTGGAACGCTTGGCCCAGGCCGACGGTCGTTGTCGTCTTACCCTCGCCGAGCGGGGTTGGCGTGATCGCCGATACCACGACGTACTTGGCATCGGGGCGCTCGGCCATCTTCGGAATGGCTTCGAGCTGAATCTTGGCCGCTCCGGATCCGTAGGGCTCAAGATTTTCGAGCGGGATGCCGGCGTTTTCGGCAATCTCGGTCAGCGGGCGAAGCGTGGCCCCTTGTGCGATTTCGAGGTCGGACGGAAACGCCATGGTTCCCCCTCCTTGTGTGAGTTCGTCTGGGTGGACGAGGGTAGTGGCGCCAGCATAGTCGATTCCGCATTGTGGAACCAGTCCACAATGTGGAACGCCTGTATTCGGTAGGGGGATTTGGCCAGTGACTACACTGCAGACGCGGGTACGCACGACGAAAGGTGTTGGCGCCATGGTAAAGGTCCCTCAGGGTTATCGCAGTAGGAATGTTCAAGACCGCCGGTCAGGAACGAGTAGCCGACGGGGCGGCGGAGCAGACCTGCTCGGCGGCATGCTCGGATCCAACGCCACCGGCGGTGGACTTCTCGGCACGATTGGCAAGGCGGCCCTTCCGATGATCCTCGGGTCGCTGATGCGCGGCAGGGGCGGAGGCTCGGGCGGCGGAGGCCTCGGCGGACTCCTCGGATCGATGCTCGGTGGCGGCTCATCGCCAAAGATGTCGGCCACAGAACGCGACGAAGCCGACGACCATGCGACGTTGCTACTGCGGGCGATGATCAATGCCGCCAAGGCCGATGGTGAGGTCGACAAAGAAGAGGTCGACAACATCGTGAGTCGACTCGGCGAAGTTGACGAACAGGAAGCCGCGTTCTTGCGCGCCGAACTCCAAGCACCGCTCGATGTCGATGGCTACTGCCGCAGCGTTCCCGACGAACTTGCCGAGGAGGCGTACGCCTTTTCGGTCATGGGTATGCGACTCGATACCCAACAAGAAGCGCAGTACCTGGGCGCGGTCGCACAAGGTCTCAAGCTTGATGCGGGGACGGCGAACGCCATTCACGAAAAGCTGGGCGTGCCGCCAATCTTTAACTGAGCGACCCGTTCACTCGGTTCGCGAGAACTCGGTGCGCGGCAACTTCTGCCCGTTGCGGGTTTCCCGCTGAGGCGTTGAATATCTCCGCTATTTCCGCGGCAGAGAAACGTACATAGCGATCATCGATGGCGCTGGCTGCTAGGCGTCGATCGAGAAAGACGGCCAGTGTCGGTTCGTCGAGGACCGTGAGCCGATACGACATGACCGTGAATCCCGCGCGCTCGGCCTCGGTTTCTAGGTCGATGTGGGTGCCGATAACCGCAGTAGCCGATTCACGTGCCAGCCGGTGAAGCCATCGGCGACGCAACGGGCTCGGCATGCGGTCGATCTCATCGCCGTAGACGATCGGTCCGATGGGTGGGCGTCGCCAGCGAGAACGATAGGGCTCGCGAACGATGTAGTGATAGGGCCCCGGCGTCAACGTTCGCCAGTGGTTGAGGTGGGCGGACTTGCCGAGCCCGCTGTCGCCGATGACCTGAACGAGTGCGCCCGAGCCTGGGGGTGGAGGGTTCGGGATGCCGCGATTGATGAAGGCCCGTGGTGGCTCCTCGACGCAAGCTCGGGCAACGAAAGGATTCTGGCGAAGCCCGACGTCGAGGTAGCGGTCGCGAAAGGGCATCTCTACGCCTACAGCGGGTGTGGGCGGGTGTAGAGGCCCATCCCACCATGGGGTACGACGAGTACCTCGGTGGACAACACCGAGTCGAGCGCCATCTTGCGATCCGTTCGGATTTCAATTTGCCAGCGGACCCGAACCAGGGAGCCGTCGTAACTGATCGGCGCTCCGCTTGGCACCGGCAACTGAAATGGGGCCGAGGTCATGCCATGTTCATCAACCGGTGCCTCGATCTCGTTCGAGTGCCACGAGTCTTTATCGCCGCGTCCTTCGGTGAACATGTGCAGGCGAACCCGGACAGCTCGAACTTGGCCTCGACCGGGGGTGTTTCGGGAGCCATCGACCGGCGACCGCGTGATGTGGCCGCTGAAATAGCTGCCGACTTCGGCAACGTCATTGATCAGCTCCACCTGCAGTTGCGGATCCCTGGGGCGGATCACGTGTCTTGAACCGAGTCGGGTATGCGCTGTTGGAACCCCTCTGCGATCACGGCAATGACCACAACGTCGAAGGACCGGCCGAACGTGGGGAGCGGGTCGGCGGTCTTCATCGTCAGTTCCCACTGCACCTGGTTGTGGTCGCGTTCGAAGGTTGGTGCCCCACGATCTACGGGTACCTGCAGCACGGTGTCGGCGATGTAGGTCCCTGCGACGAGCTCGCCGGGAGCTGTCCAGGTGAGTTCTGCCGCAGTGTGAGTTTTGTGTCGGGTGTCGGTGCCGACGGTGTATGTCACCTTCTCGGTGCACTTCAGCTCGAAGGTAATCGCCACCTGTTGGTCGGGTGGGGCCTTCGCTCCTCGCGCGCGTTGTTCAACGCGAATTCCCACCGAGTCGCCGAGTTGGAGCGGGTAGCGCTCGATCTTTAGCTTCGCGTTGTCCCAGCGACTTGATGCCAGCACGCGTGGAACGACGAAGGCGGAAGCGGCGGCGGCGCCCACAAGAAGGACGAGGGCGAGCGGCGTTATCCCCGCGATGAATGCGAGCACAGCGCCGAACGTCACGACGCCAATGACTACGCCTCCGAAGAGGGCGACGCGCGACGTGCCTGCATATTCAAAGGTGGTCGGGCTCGCGCCCGCAGGCCCTTCGAAGGGCTGCAAGGGTCCTGCACTCATAGCGTTTCCGCCCGCATGACTCAGCTACGGCGTGAAGGTGTCCACGTCCATGCCGGCTTCTTTCCACGCCCGTGTTCCGCCCTCGTGGTAAGTGACGTTGGTGTAGCCGAGGTCCTGCAGTGTTTGGGCTCCGAGGGCGGCCATTGCGCCGATGGTGCAGGTGACGACGATCTCGCGGTCGTGGTCGCCAAGTTCGGGGTGCTGCATGTCCGCAGGAAGGGTGGCGTCGCCTTTGAACCCGAGGGTTCCCAACGAGATCGCCAACGCCCCGGGGATGATCCCCGTCGCTGCGATGTCGCCACGATCTCGAACATCGATGATCAGTGCTGTCTCCGATATGTCTGCGGAGGCGACACCGGTGGTATTCGCCTTTGCCTCGCCGACCATCTCCATAAACGTCTTTGCCATTGATTGCTTCTCTTTTGCTATCCGATTGCGAGTGTTGTCTACCGGGGCTCAGGGCCAACGGGCACGATCGTACCGTTCTAGCTCACGCTCCATGGCCTTCGCAGAAAAACACCACGATCTGTGGAAAATTGTTGCGGTTCCCTATCCGCCCTGTTGCGTTAGTGGGTCTAGTCGCCCGCGAGCGGCGAGTTCAGCTGTTCGGTGATGACCGTGCGGATGGCCTCGTCGAAACTGTGGACGTGCGACTCGACCAACCCCGCAACCGCTTCGCCGTCACCTGCTCGCAGTCCGGACAAGATCGCCTGGTGCTCACCGACGGCGTGCGCCATGTCGGACACGTCGCTGAGGTGCAGGTGCCATAGGCGGTCCGATTGGGCGTACAACATGTCGAGGGTGTCCCAGAGAAAGCGGTTCCCCGAGGCGTGCCAGATGATTTCGTGGCAACGCCGGTCGATCGCAAGGTGATCGTTGTCGTCGAGTCCGTCCTTGCTTGTGTGCGCGAGGGCGGCGTCCATTTCGTCCCATTGTTCCGTCGTGCCTCGGACCGACGCCAGGCGCGCTGCGTAGGGTTCGAGGACGGCTCGTGTTTCGAACAGGAGCGATAGTTCCTCGACTTCGATTCCGCTGACGAACATGCCTCGTCTGGGGATCACGGTCACGAAGTGCTCGCGTTGGAGGCGGAGCAATGCTTCGCGGATCGGGGTGCGGCCAAGATCCAGTTCTTTTTGGAGGGCGTCTTCTTTGAGGACGTCTCCTGGGGCAAAGTCGAGTCGGACGATTTTGGCGCGAAGGGCTCGATAGGCCTGCTCGCCGAGTGATGCCGGTTCGTCGCCGGGCCAGGGCGCAAGCTCGATGGTGGTCACCTCTCCATGTTAGGTCGGTGATATATCAGTCGTCACGCTCGGCGTGAGGTGGCGTTCCGCGTGGAGCGTTACTCGAAGCAGGATTCGGGGAACCAGAAGTCGAAGTTCGGTGCGTTAGAGCCGAACTCTTCGATAGCCGCGGCTTGTTCGTCGGCGATGCGGGCCACTTCTTGTGCGCACTGCGGCGACACGTCGGTGCCGTAGGTATCGGAACGTTGGGCGTCGGTTGCGGCGGCGTCGACGATGAAGAATCCGCCTACGCCCAAAGTGAGCACAACCGCGGCGATGCCGGCGAGGCGCCCAGGCGCAAATCGGCGGTCGTTCTCTGGTTCCATGGGTTCCATTGTACCAACGTGTGGAAATCGGTCTAGATCTCCCTCTTGCGGCGGACCTGAGGTGGGCGTAACCTCACGGTGATACACAGCTGATATATCACCACGCCTTCCCGGTCGGTTGTTCGTGGTGCGAACAGGGGAGCCTGACTAGTGAGCGAATTTCCAAGCAAGGCCAACGTCGTTGTCATCGGCGCAGGAATCGTCGGCAGTTGCCTTGTCGGGCACCTGGCCCGTCTTGGCTGGGAGGACATCGTCCTCATCGACAAGGGGCCATTGCCCAACCCTGGCGGATCCACCGGTCACGCATCGAACTTCATCTTCCCGGTCGATCACAACAAGGAGATGGCTCTCCTCGGTGTGCAGAGCGCCAACCAATACCGAGACCTCGACCGCAGTGTCGACTCTGGCGGTATCGAGGTCGCCCGAACCCAAGAACGTATGGATGAGCTGAACCGACGGATGACGTCCGCGAAAGCCTGGGGCGTAGAGGCAGAGCTTCTCACCCCAGCAGAGGTTAAGAACCTCGTCCCCTTCATCAATGAGGACGTCATCCTCGGTGGCTTCCACTGCCCATCGGTATCGGTAGTCGACTCGCTCGACACCGGAACGCTGTTCCGTAACGAGGCCATGGACAAGAACGTCCTGCAGGTGTTCGCGAACACCGAGGTGCTCGACGTCGAGACCGCCGACGCACCGAACGGATCGAAGAAGGTCAGCGCTGTAGTCACCGACCGAGGTCGCATCGAAGCCAACTACGTCGTAGTGGCGTGTGGTGTATGGAGCAACCGTGTGGCCAACATGGCCGGCGCGACCATTCCACTCGTACCTGCAGTACACCAGATGGCCGACGTTGGCCCGCTCGACGTTCTCGCAGAAACCAACACCGAGATCGCCTACCCGATCGTTCGTGACATGGACACGTTCTGCTACGAACGTCAGGCCGCAGGATCGATGGAGGTGGGCTCGTACGCTCACCGTCCGATCCTGCATCACCCAGACGACATTCCATCGAACGAGGAAGCGGCACTCACCCCGACCGAGATGCCCTTCACCCCCGACGACTTCGATCAGCAGATGGAAGAGGCGATCGAACTGATGGACATGCTCGGCGACGCCGAGATCAAGTATGCCATCAACGGACTCCTCAGCCTGACCCCCGACGCGATGCCATGCCTCGGCGAGACCACGGAGGTGCACAACCTCTGGTCGGCGGCCGCGGTTTGGGTCAAGGAAGGTCCGGGCATGGCTCAGGTCGTCGCCGAATGGATGACCTACGGCTATCCACGGGTGATCGACCCGCACGCCTCCGACATCGCCCGCTTCTACGACGACGAGCGAGGCGACGACCACATTTGGGAACGCGCCGAAGAGCACTTCAACAAGACCTACGGCATCGTGCACCCGAGCGAGCAGTGGGAAGGCCGCCGCAACCTGGTGAAGAGCCCATACTTCAGCCGTCATGAGGCGCTCGACGCCACCTTCTTTCAGGCCAGGGTTTGGGAGCGTCCTCAGTGGTTCGGCTCGAACGCCGATCTCCTCGAGCGCTACGGACTCGAGGAGCGCGAAGTCGAGTGGGACAACCGCTGGTGGAGCCCGATCATCAACGGTGAGCACCTCAACATGCGAGAGAACGCCGGTCTGTTCGACCTGAGCGCTTTCCAGGTGTTTGAGCTGAGCGGGCCAGGGGCATGTCAGTTTGCGGAGTACTTGGCTGTCAACAAGGTCTGCAAGGGAGTCGGAACGAGCGCCTACACCCCATGGCTTAACGCCGATGGCGGCTTTCACTCCGACCTCACCATGATGCAGACCGGCGAAGAGACTGTTCGCATCGTCACCGGCGCCTTCGACGGAGGCCGCGACGAGCACTGGATCAAGAAGCACCTGCCCGAGGACGAGTCGGTCACCTTCACGAACCTGACGATGACGACCACCACCCTCGGCCTGTGGGGACCGAATGCGCCAGCGATTCTCGGATCGCTCACCGACGCGGACCTTAGCTTCGAGGGCAACAAGTACGGCTCGGTCACCAACGTGGAGATCGCCGGCGTCCCGGTCACGTTGTTCCGTGTCTCCTACGTCGGCGACACCGGCTGGGAGATCTACACCGCCTGGGACAACGGCCCAACCGTGTGGGACGCACTCATGGAGGCGGGTAAGGACCACGGTCTTCGAGCGACGGGCATGGGCGTCTACGCAACAACCGGCCGTATCGAGAAGGGTTATCGCCTCATGGGGGCAGAGCTCGAGAGCGAGTACAACCCCGTAGAGGCCGGTTTGGCTCGCCCGAAGGTCAAGTCCGATGACTTCATCGGCAAGGAGGCCTACCTGGCCGCTCGCGAAGCTGGTGAGCCCGAAGTGTCGTGCGTGACATTGACCGTCGACGAAAATGTCGATAGCGAAGGTCGCCAGCGATGGATGCAGGGTGGCAACGAGCCGATCCTCACCGCCGATGGCGACCGCATTGTTGACAGTCACGGTCGAGTGAGTCGAGTAACGACCGCCGGTTACGGGCCGAGCGTGGGCAAGAACCTGCTGCTGGGCTACGTGACTTCAGACCTGGCTACGCCGGGAACCCAGCTCAAGGTCATGTACATGAACGAGCTGTTCCCGTGCACCGTGGTCGGGACAGGATCGGCCTTTGACCCGGAGAACTCCCGTCTAAAGGGCTAGCCGTGTCGCTCTAGCAACCGACCCGGTACCGCTCGACAAAGCGATACCGGGTCGTTGCGTAGCTACGAACCTGGGTTACACGTCCTCACGAGTACGGAAGCGGGCACCTGTGGTCATCGCGGCTCCGGCTGCGAGCAGCAGGAATGCGAGAAGTGCGAGGTGTTGACTTTCGACGCCCGTTAAGGCCAGTACCGGAGGCGGATCCTGCAGATCCGGAACGGTCTGGGTGGCGGCGACCGGATCGGTCGTAGCGCCACCGCCGTCTGCGGCCAAGGTCAGCGTGAGGGCACCGCCGCTCTGGTCTGGAGTGTCAGGGTTGAACGCAACGACACCGAGTACCGCGGTCAGCGGCTCGCCGTCTTCGTCAATGGCTCGGCCTGCGGAGATCACCGCGTTGGCCTCGAGCTCGTTGCCAAGCACCTGTGTGGGTAGTTCGGTGGTGACGGATTCTCCTGGCAACAACGGTTCGGCAAGGTCGATGGTGACCGGGGCATCACCTTCGGGGGTCAAGTCGGGATCCTGAATCTCCAAGTCCTCGGACAGGTCGACTTGAAGTTCGATGCTGTCGGCGGCGACCGAACCGTCGTTAGTGACGGTGACTGCGATCGTCACGATGTCACCGAGGACCACCGTGGAACCTTCAAGGTCAGGGGTAGTGAGGTCAACCCCGAGATCGAAGTCGATCTCGAAGAATCCGAAGTCGACGGTCAGGTTGGCGTTTGCATCTGCGGTGACTGCGTCGTTGGACGGTGTCTCGCCGGTGGGTTCGTCGTTGCTGAGGGTTACGGGGCCGGACAGGACGTATCCGGTTTCGGTGTCTGTGGCTCCGTTGTTGTCGGCATCGACGTCGCTGTTGGGGTCGGTGACCGTCGTTGATGGGAACTTGTTTGCGAGTGGCCCGTCGGCTGCGAAGGCGGCGGGTGCGATGCCCACGACGTATTCGCCTGCCTCTAGTCCATCGAAGAGGTATTGGCCTTGTTCGTCGGTGACTGCGGTGCCAAGTACTTCGTCGAAGTTGGCGGTGCCGTCGCTGTTGGCGGCGAAGAGGGTTACGTCAACGCCGGGTACCAACATTTCGGCTTCGTCCAAGATGCCATCGTTGTTGGTGTCCATCCATACCTGATTGCCAAGCGAGAAAGTCTCCGGAGCGGCGCTGCCCGTGGTCAACGTGCTGAGCGGGATTTCCGCCGACGTCAACGCGAGGCCGTCGCCGCCGAGACCAGGACCACAGCCAAGCCCAAGGTTCTTGGGGTTGTCTGGCTGAGCGAAGTAGGGGAAACGCTCGACCAGCTGTTCGAGGGTGAACGCCCCCGCTGACGCGTCGACTAGTGAGACCGCAATTGGCTTGAACGTGGCCTGTGAGTCGAGGTTGGCCGCACCAACGATCGCTGCCCACGCATCGGCGCTAAAGGTCTGTCCGCCGATCACTACGTCGGCTGGGAATGTTCCGAGCGTTGGGTTGCCGCCGCTTACGAGCCAGTCAACATCGCTGAGGCCAGCGGCACTGAGGGTGCTCGTACTAGAAGTAGCGCCAGCGTTAGAACCAGAATTGCTGGTGTCTGTACCGACACCGGCGAACCAGACTGCGCCGCCACCACCGGAAGCTCCTGCGCCACCGGTGTGACGTAGTCCAGTGTTTTGCGCGGTGCTCTCGAACGCCAAGCCGCCGATGCCGCCGACGGCGGAGAAGTCAGCTGAAGATACCGACGCTGAATAGACGGCGATCTGGCCGCCAGCGCCGCCGCCCGAGCCGCTCGATCCGTGAGCGCCATCGGAGCCGAAGTTTGTTGGTGTTGATCCATCGCCACCGTTGCTGAGTACTGCGCCGCCGCCACCGATGACAGCGTCGAATGACAAGATCACGATGCCGCCACCGCGACCACCTGCAGCTGGACCGCTGCCGTCACCTTGGAAGCTGCCGCCGCCAGCGCCGCCCATGATTAGGCGTGCGTCTTCGTCGTTGAGGTAGTGGCTGGCAGAAGTAATTTCCGCTCCGACTGGAGCGTTGCCTGGGCCGCCTGGTTCTTCGGGGGTAGCGAAACCGGTGTTGGTTCCACCCCAACCGCCGGCGCCACCGCCGGTGTACGAGCCACCGCCGCCGCCACCAGCGGAGTATGCGCCACTGCTGCTCGAGCTACAAGCTCCGCCGCCGGCGCCGTAGGAACCGCCGCCGCCGGCGCCAGCGCCGACGGAGTAGAAGGCGCCAGAAACCGTGGTCTGGTTTGGGCTGCCGCCGTTACCGACACAGTCTGCGTTGCCCCCAGATGGAGCAACTCCAGCGGTGTCGCCGTTCGCGCCGCCTGGGCCGGCAGCCGTAGCCGTGCCGCCACCGGCGGGCGATGCGTCGAATTCGTGGTCAAATTGGAAACTGCCGGGATCGCCGACGTGGCCTCCGGCGCCGCCGCCACCGCCGATGATGCCGCCACCACCTGCGCCACCTTCCCATTGGCTGCCGCTCTGATCGCCGTTGCCGCCGTCGCAACCAGAACCGATGTTGTGTCCTGATGCGAAACCGGCGGACGAAGCGTCGATGTTCGCGTTCAAGTTGAGGGTGGTGCCGCCTAGGAAGACCACGCCTCCGGTTCCTGTTTCCGGGTTCCATGCGGGTGGTGCGTAGGTTGCGTCAACGTCGACGACTTGGTCGCAGCCACCGGGTAGAACAACAAATTGCAC
>CAZTDG010000054.1:0-15370 GCA_964612655.1 uncultured Acidimicrobiales bacterium
TCGAGCGGATCCAGTCCGAATTGGGCCTCAGCCACTCCCCTGCGCCAGCCGAGCATGCGCGACACACGGCGTCGCACCCCACCCAAGACGTTGCTGAGGGTGAGACGATCGCCGAACACTTCGAAGGCCGCGAGGCAGCCCATGAGTCGTGGGGCGATGAACAGAAGAGGATCTTCATCAAGACCTGCAGCAAGGCCATGCGGGAGTTGGGCTATGACATCCCCTTCGCCTGACCTGGCGTCGCTCCCAGGTTTCACGGACAACCTGATATGCGTTGTCGGAATCGGACGCTCGGGCACGACGGTGCTCAAGAACGCACTCGGAGCCCACCCCCAGTTACTCGCAGCCCGATTTGAAGCCCCGCTCGAACGAGCGCTGGCGAGCTCTTATGGGCGGCACCTCGTGGAGGCTCCCGAATTCGGCGATTACGTTCGTTCCACCACCGTGGCGTCGTGGCCGAACGTGCAGGACTCGTTTCGGCGACTGATTATCGACGCCGCGTTGGGAGATGACGCCGGTCGCGAACGTCTCGAAGAGGAGCGAGCATCCGGGCGCAACGTCGACGAGGTATCGGGCTGGGTCATCAAGGTCGGCGGATTGTGGCGTCCATCGATCGCCGGGTTCGTGGATCTCTTTTCGGGTTTCCAGCCCGTCTACGTCCACCGAAATGGGATCGATGTCGTGGAGTCGCGTCGACGCTTCGGAACCTTCGCGGATCAAGCGTTTGAGAAGAGCTGTCGGAAGTGGGCGTCGGGGTTGAAGGTGTTGCGGGCGCTCGAAGAAAAGTGCGACGTGCAGATGGTTCGACACGAGGATCTCGTGCTCGAGCCAGAGCGCGTAATGAGCGAGCTCATCGATTCGTTGGGGCTTACGCCATCAACGGCTCCCGCCGAGCACCTACAACAACGCTCCCCCAACTCCACGCAAAATGTGGACGACGACCTGTCCGTTGCCGAGAACTTCGCCAACCGAGAGCCCGCCCACCACAACTGGACCGACGACGAGAAACGCACCTTTGTCGATATCTGCAGCCGCGCCATGAATACCTACAACTACGACATTCCGTTTGCCTGAACCGAGTCTTCGAGGTCTTCGCCGGTAACCTCAACAAGTAGCCCGAGACGCCCGATGGAGCGTCTACCGCAACGATTTGGGAGCACCCGTGAAGGTTTGGATCGATCAAGACTTGTGTACCGGCGACGGTATTTGCGTAGAGATCGCACCCGACGTGTTCGCACTGCTCGACGATGGCCTCGCCTACGTGGTCGATGACGGCAAGATCCTCAGCGAGCCCGGTGGCGTCAAAGGCCTCGCGGCAGTAGCCAGCGGCAAAGAAGACGGCGTGATCGAATCCGCCGAAGAGTGCCCCGGAGAATGCATTTTTATCGAGGTTTAGGGGGCAGCGACCGCTCTACAGCAGGCGTGCGCTGGTTAGGAAGCCGGTGTGGCCGACCATTCGGTGGTCGGGCCGGACTGCTTGGCCTTCTACGTACCAGCCGCGTTCCATGAATTCGGTGGTGGCCGACATGACGAACCCATGCTCGTTGAGTGCGTCGGTGAATCGACTCACTTGGGTAACGCTCGGGGTGTAGGCCACGACGATGCCGCCTTTGCGTAGCGCTGTCGCGAGATGCGGGATTACCTGCCAGGGTTCGGGCAGATCGAGAACGGCACGATCGAAGCCGCTCTCGTCGATTCCGTCATAGGAGCTGCGCAACTGCACGTCGTAACGATCGAGTACGTCCTCGCCGAGGATGCTGCGAACGTTTTCGGTGGCCCGATTGGCGAAGTCTTCGCGTAGTTCGTAGCCGGTGATGTGTGCTCCGGCTCGAAGCATGGTCATCGACAAGGCACCAGACCCGACTCCGGTCTCGAAGACTCGGGCACCGGGGAAGATGTCGGCGATCATCAAAATCGGTCCGAGGTCCTTCGGGTAGATGACCTGCGCGCCGCGGGGCATCTTCAAGATCAGTTCGGCGAGGGTTGGGCGAATTACGAGGTAGGTGGCATTGCTGTTGTCCTGCACCACCTTCCCTTCAGGCTTGCCGATCACCGAGTCGTGCGACAATGCCCCTTTGTGGGAGTGGAACTCCTTGCCTGCGGTCAGCGTCACCATGTAGCGACGGTCCTTTGAATCCACGAAATGCACGATCTCGCCTTCGGCGAGCGGCTCGTTACTCATGTTCGTTCCTTCACTGAACGGGGCCCCAACTGGACCGGTTGGGAATCATCGACCGCGGCTCGTTCCACCAGACGGCAGAACGCGCATACTTCGCCGCTGGTCGGACTACCGCAGCGCTCGCACGTCACGAGATGTACCTCGTCACGGTCGCCGGTGAACAACGCTGCGGCCCGTTCGAGGAAACCGAAGTAGAAGGCGTGCTTGGAACCTGGCGACTCGACCTCCATCGTGTTCAATACGTCTTTGTAGGCGAGGTGTTTGTTGCCCACCGCCATCGGGCATTCCTCGACGATGTAGTCGATACCTCGCACCACGCAGTAGGCGGCCATCTCGCGCTCGCCGAGCCGAACGAGCGGCTTGGCCTTGCGAGGGAACCCGTTCCCTTCGGGAAGGACCGGATATTGGCGGCCGAGGTAGTCGGTCTGCCAGCGGGCCACGTTGCCAAAGAGAACGGCTGCTTCGTCGTCGAGGTTGTGCCCGGTTACGACCACGTCGTAACCGCCCTCGGTTGCCACCGAATCAAAGATGTGGCGCTTCGAGAGACCGCACGACGAACACGGCACTCGCTTGGTTCGTTCGGCAGCTTCAGGGACGGTGAACCCGTGCTCGGTAGCGAGGTCGACCTCGGTCAGTTCGAGGCCGCGTTCGGTTGCGAAGCTTCGACTGAAACTGGAGCTCGCCTCGGAGTAGTCGCCGATTCCTAGCCCGATCGAGAGACCGTGGGTTTCATAACCCAGGTCATGAAGGATGTCCCACAGAGCGAGTGAATCTTTGCCACCGGAGACCGCGACCAGGATCTTGGCGTCGGGAGCGAACATGTCGAATTGTTTGATGGCCTTCTCGACCTGACGTCGACAAAACGCGATGAAGTGCTCGGCGCAAAAGGCCGCATTGTGTTGCCGGAGTTCGATCACCGGCGCCCCACGACAGACGCGACAATTCATTTTGCTGGGCTGCCGCCTGGATCTGGGGCAGGCGCCCCTCCCGAGATCACCGAGCGGATCTCTACCTCAGCGTCCTTGCGCAGTTGATTGTTGCCCGCCACCAACGTGCCATCGACGATTACCAGCACTGACTCTCGGTTGAGGTCGAAGTGCTTGATCAGGGTGTGCACGGTGTGCGGGCCTTCAACGTCGACCTCGCGATTGGGATTGCGGAAGCGGACCTTCACGACCCGGCCTCGACCTCTTCGAGAACCTCGAGGATCTGGTCATCAACATCGCCCGACCGACGGGCGGCCTTGGCAGCCCGCTTTTCGGCCTTGGCGTCGGACTTAGCGGTCTTGGCGTCTGCCTTCGCTTGGGCCTTGGCTTGGCGCCTAGATGGCTGGTTCGCCTTCTTGGCTTTCGCCGCTTGCTTGGCCGCCTTGGCGTCTGCTTTCGACTGAGCCTTCGCTTGGGCCTTGGCTTCTCGCTTCGCTGCTCGTGCTGACGCTTCAGCCTTTGACTGGGCCTTCGCGGCCTTGGCATCTGCCCGCTCGGCAACCTTCGCGGCTTTCGCGTCTGCGCTGGCTTGCGCCTTTGCAGCCTTGGCGTCTGACTTCGCTGTCTTGGATTGTGCCTTCGCAGTCTTCGACTGTGCCTTGGCGGCTGCGGCGTCGACCTTGGCTTGGGCCTTGGCAGCCTTGGCATCTGCCCGCTCGGCAACCTTCGCGGCTTTCGCGTCTGCGCTGGCTTGTGCCTTGGCCGCCTTGGCGTCAGCCTTTGCGGTCTTGGCCGCTTTCGCGTCGGTCTTTGCGACGTGGGCGTTCGCTTTGGACTGGATCTTGGCTGCTTTCGCGTCTTCCTTCGCAGTGGCAGCGTCCATCTTGGCCTGGACCTTCGCAGCCTTTGCGTCGTTCTTCGACTGAACCTTGGCGGCCTTCGCTTGCGCCTTCGCGGCGACAGCGTCGGCCTTCGCGTCGGTGCGGGCTTGTGCAGCGTCAGATTTGGCTTGGACCTTCGCCGCGGCGGCATCGGCCTTGGCTTGAGCATTGGCTGCTGCGGTGTCGGCCTTGGCTTGAGCATTGGCTGCTTTGGCTTGGGCCTTTAAGGTGCGCTTCTCGACGCGAGCGACCTTGCGGCGAGCACTTCGACCCAGCGGCGCGTCCTTCACTACGTCCTCACCGAGGATCTCGTTGATGCGTTGAGCGCTTGGGGCTTCGAGAATCTTTGCACCCACTGCCGACAGGGCCGGTCCGGCGAGTGCGGTAGCACGCGGGCGGGCACGCTTCGGGCCCAAAACGAGTTGGCGGCCGTCTCCGCGACCGCGCTTTGAGTTCTCTGGAACGTGGACGAGCGTCCACGCGGTGCCTTCGGTAAGTGGCTCCGAGAAGGTCACTGGCGCTTCACCGCCCTTGGAGATCCGGCTCCAACCTTTCCGGAGCAGCTGGACTACCCAAACCGCACGCCAAAGCGGATGCCCACCGAAGAGGCCCTTGCGGAGCGCGTTGGTTCGGATGAGGCGAAGAATGGTTTGACGATTGAAGATCGCCATTACAGTCGGCGAACCTCAACGACTGCCGAGCGCTTGGACCCAGCACGACGACCGAGCAAGAAGAAGAGCAGCGCCAGCAAGATTCCAGCGGCCGAGACCACCGGTACGTATTTGTTCTTGGCGTTGTTGGTAGCTGGATCGACGACGTCGTCTTTGATCTTTCGGAACTTCGACTCGATGTCGTCTCGCGAAATCGGTGCTTGTTCGGTGCTCATGCTCCCAGTCCTTTCGAGATTCGTGAGGCCAAGAAGAGGACCACAACGGCTGCGCCGGCGAACACGATCAGGTATGGCGCAAAGACCCACGCCCCGATGCCGTCGTCGCCGCCGTTGAAGAAGTCAACTTCTTGGAGTCCACGCAGAGCAGATAGGGCGAGGAAGAAGAATCCGAGCCCGAGACAGACCGCGCCAGGAACACCAAACTTGAGGTACTGGCCCACTCCTGCGAGCGGAGTCTTCGTCTCCTGAATCGCGTAACCCTTTACGAGGTCGAACACCTCTTGGGCTTCTTCTACAGGCGTCTTGTCAGTCTGTGCCACGTCAATCCTCAATCGTCGCCAATTGCGGTCTTAAACCTACCCGAAGTCGTCGCGTTGGCCGAGCTGTGCTCGCAGAAGCATCTGTTTGTCTTCCAGGGCGCGGCTGAGGATCAACATTTGCTGGCTCGTCGTGGGAGCTTCGAGCACTTGTTGTCGGTCGAAATCTCCGAGTGGAGCCACCGCGCTCATCTGGTCAAGGCGGACATGAGGGTCACTGGCGAACGCGTAGGGTTCTGGGGCCTCCGCTCCGGAGGCCTTCACGAGCAAATCGATCGTTTCCTGAAGCGAGGATTCGAGGTCATCGAGATTGGACCCTCCGTCGTCGACGACGGATCGGGGCTCGATGACCGCCAAGGGGTATGGATCGTCCGGCAGCCACTCGACGACGTCGATTCGCTCGACACCCATCACGACGATGCCCCATCGTCCATCGTCGAAACGTTCGGCTTGGAGCACCTCGACGCGGGTCCCGACGGTGGTTCGAATGTCTCCTCCACCGACTTCGTGTCCTCGATCGATGAGCACGATGCCAAAGCCCGGCGAATCGTCATCGGCGGTGACGTGCTCGAGGAGGGTCCGGTAGCGCTCCTCGAATATGTGCAGGGGGACGACCTGCTGGGGGAAGACGGTACTCCCGAGTGGAAACATCGGGAGTTGGGTCACTGCGTCGGACCCAGCGCGCTGATGTTTGGACCTTGCGGATATTCGAGGAGTGAGAAGACGACGGCATCTTGCATCGCCACCATGTCTTCGAGCGGGAGGGCGTCGGTGGTGTTCGCGATCCACGAGAAGGTCAAGATGGTGCCGTCGTTGGCCTCTACGGTTCCGGCCAGTGCGCCAACCTCGTTTAGGCGGCCGGTCTTGGCTTGCACACGGCCATCTGCGGCGGTGCCGACAAATCGTTCGCGCAAGGTGCCGGTCTGCCCGGCGACCGCGAGGCCATCGAGGAGCGGTGTGTCGGCGCTGTCGTTGAGCACTTCGAGGAGCAGTCGACAGGTCAGTCGGTTTTCTGACGCCAGGCCGGAGCCGTCTACCACGTCGGTTTCGGCGACGGTGAAGCCCTGATCACGCAGCAGGTTCTCGATCGCGAGGGCACCGTCGTCGGTGGTGCCACGTCCGAAGGACGACAGCCCGATTTCTTTCAAGAGCAGTTCGGCACCGTGGTTATCGCTGATGTCGACCATCTGGTTGGTGACAACAGAAATGGGGTCTGACGGAACCGACGCGACCGTGCGCGCGCCCGCAGGGGCCGCTCCGGCCGCTGCGCTCTGGCGGATGATGACACCTCGCTCTTCCAGCAAGTCGTCGAAGAAGGCGGCTGCGAACGCCGCTGGGTCGCCAGCGGCGGTGGAGAGCGAGTTCGCGGTGTTGGTGGGATTGAACGCGACGAACGCGTCGTTGACGGTGAGGGCGCTCAGCGGGCCGGTCTGATTTTGATCGGCGCTCGTAAAGCGGACTGGCCACTCGGGCACGAAGCGTTCTTGGTCGTAGCGAGACTCATCGCCGATGACAGCGCCGTTGATTTCGGTGATGCCCGCAGCGACCACCGCGTCGGCGAGTGCGTCGATGTCGGTTCGGAAGTGTGGCTGTTGTTCGTAGCGGTCGGTGTAGCCGGCGGTTGCGAGGAGTGGATCTCCGCCGCCGATGAGCACGAGGTTGCCGTCGAGGACCCCGTTGGTCACGACTGCGTCGGTGACGACCTGGGTTTCGTAGGTGTAGTCGGCACCCAAGAGTTCATAGACCCCATACGCGGTCAACAGCTTCTGGGTGGAGGCAGGAACGAGTGGCAGGGTCGGGTTTCGCCGAATATCTCTTGGCCATCGATCGAGACGGCGAGGCAGGCTTGTGCGGGGAAGGTGGTGGCGACCTCGGCGAGTGATGCGGCCAGGTTGTCTTCGAGGATCGGGGCCCGCAGGAATTCTGGGGATCGACGCACCGAGAGTAACGGGGTCGTGAGTGCAGGCTCGGTGCTGCCCTCTATTGGCGGGGTTTCGGCAAGGGCCCGATCCGACTCGACAGCTTGGAAGGCCGCAAAACCAGCTACGAGCACAAGAAAGACCGGAAGGATCCAACGGCGCATCGACAGATCTTACGCAACGAAACGACTCGTTGGGTATCTTCGGAGCATGGTCCTTCGTGCAGCCTCCGCGTTAAGCGAACATCCCCTTGCTAGCCATGCGGTCGGTGAAGTTGCCGGTTCAATTCTCGAAGCGATGCAGGGTGACCCGATCGACCTGCTCGTGGTGTTCTTTCACAGTTCCCACGTGGGTGCGTTCGAAGACATCTCGACCGCATTGCACGAACTGCTGAACCCGGCCCATTCGATCGGATCGTCTGCGTCGGGGGTCATCCGCAACGACAGCGAGGTCGAGTTTCGCCAAGCGCTGTCGGTGTGGGCAGCGAGCGGCATCGATACTGAACCGTTTCGCCTCGAAGCACAGGCCACGACTCCCGATGGCGGATGGCCCGCCGATTGGCGAAACGCGATTCTGCTCGCCGACCCGTTCTCCACTCCCCTTCAAGAGGTGATCGATGCCGCTGTTAGTGATGCCCCGGACTTGGTGTTCTCGGGAGGATTGGCATCGGGAGCGTCTGGGCCGGGCGGCAACCGGTTGTTGCTCGATGGTCAGATCCTGACCGACGGAGCGGTCGGGATGTCGCTATCGGGCGCGAAGATCTCGACGGTTGTCTCCCAGGGTTGTCGACCGATCGGGGAACCGGCGACGGTGACGACGACCGCGGGGAATCCGGGTGAACGGACCAACGTCATTGCCGCCCTGGCATCGAAGCCACCGGTGGAAATGCTCAAGGCCATGGCCAACGACGCCACCGAGGAAGAACGTGCGCTGCTCTCGCAGGGATTGCACATCGGGGTCGTCATCGACGAGCAGCGTCACGACCATGACACGGGCGACTTCCTCATTCGGAGAGTCCTCGGCGCTGACAAGGCGTCGGGCGCTATCGCTGTTGGAACGGCGGTCGAGGTCGGCACGACGGTGCAGTTCCACGTGCGTGACGCGGAGAGCGCGACCGAGGATTTGCAACGGTCGCTAACCGGCAAACAAGCCCAGGCGGCCTTGGCCTTTACGTGCAATGGACGGGGCGAGCACCTCTTTGGTTACTCGGGTCACGACGCCGAAATGGTCTACACGATGACCGGTTCAGATGCGGTCGCGGGCATGTTCTGCGCGGGCGAGTTTGGGCCCGTTCAAAAAAGAAATCACATTCACGGATTTACTGCGTCGCTCATGTTGTTCCATCTCTGACTAATTGACGGATCTGTGCCTCTTTCGCGACGATCACGCATCGAGCGCCGAAGAAGAGTAAACAGTTTTGACAGCACTACTAGGAGAACACTTTCATGACCCAACTCGACGCACAGTTGGACGCACGTACTATTGCAGTGATGCGCGGCCTCGCAATGGACGGCCCGCATGCTGCGAAGTCGGGACACCAGGGCACGGCGATGTCGCTGTCCCCCCTCGCCCACGTGCTGTTCAGTCGCATTATGAACTTCGACTCGGCGAACCCGCAGTGGTTCAATCGAGACCGCTTCATCCTCTCCCCCGGCCACGCGTCGATCCTTCAGTACTCGTTGTTGTACCTCTACGGATTTGGCCTTTCCCGCGAAGACCTTATGGAGTTCCGTCAGTGGGATTCGGCAACGCCGGGTCACCCTGAGGTCGGCCATACCGCTGGCGTTGAGGTCACCACCGGCCCGCTAGGCGCCGGTATTTCGAACGCTGTTGGCATGGCGATCGCCGAAGCCAACATTCGTGCTCGCTTGGGCGCCGACGTCTGCGACCACTACATCTACGGCATCTGCTCCGACGGCGATGTCCAAGAGGGCATCAGCCACGAGGCCGCATCGCTGGCCGGCCACCTCGGCTTGGGCCGCATCGTGTTCGTCTACGACGACAACCAGATCACCATCGATGGTCCGACTTCGATCAGCTTCTCCGACAACACCGCGGATCGATTCCGTGCCTATGGCTGGGATGTACAAGAGGTCGGTTCGATCGCCGAGGACTTCGACGCTCTCGAAGCCGCCATCCTCAAGGCCAAGGACGTTACGGACAAGCCGTCGCTAATCGTTCTCAAGACCGAGATCGGTCACCTGGCTACCGAATCTGCTGGCACGTCGGCCGTGCACGGCTACTCGATCTTCGACGAGGAGATCGCAGCGACCAAAGAAGTCCTTGGCATCCCCGCTGACGAAACCTTCTACGTCGACCCCGACGTGCTCGCTGCATGTAACGCAGCTGGCGTGCGTGGTGCGCCGGTACGAGAAGCATGGGAAGGCCGTGTCGCGGCATCTAGCGTCGACAGTGCGGAACTCGATGCGCTGTTGGGCAAGACCCCGCCGTCGATCGACACCGCGAACATGCCGACGTGGGAGCCAGGCGAGACCGTCGCTACCCGCAAGGCGTCCGGGTCGATCTTCCAAGCCCTCGCCGAGGCCAACCCATCGATCGTCGGTGGCGGTGCCGACATCACCGGCAACACCGGCACCAAGCTCACCGACATGGGCGTGTTCAGCTCCGATACCCCCGAAGGTCGCCAGATTTACTTCGGTGTCCGTGAGCACGGCATGGGCGCAGCGATGGTCGGCATGGCCGCACACGGCGGCTTGTTCCCCGTCGGTGGCACGTTCCTAGTGTTCTCCGATTACATGCGTGGCGCCGTGCGTCTCGCTGCCTTGTCGCATCTCCCGATGGTGTTCAGCTGGACCCACGACTCGGTCGGTGTCGGCGAAGATGGCCCTACCCATCAGCCCGTCGAGCACGTTGCGGCTCTTCGAGCCATGCCAGGACTTGACGTATGGCGTCCGGGTGACGCGAATGAGACGGGTGCTGCCTGGGCGGCCGCATGTTCCTCGGGTGGCCCGACCGCAATGATCCTCAGTCGCCAGGGAATCCCCGTACTCGAGGGCACCTCGAATCACGAGAACGTCCTGCGCGGCGGCTACGTACTTGTCGACACCGACGGCGAGCCAGACGCGATCGTTGCGTCGAGCGGTTCCGAAGTCCAACACGCTGTTGCCGCAGCCGAGGCGCTCGCCGCCGACGGCGTGAAGGTTCGTGTCGTGTCGCTTCCTTGCTGGGAAGTGTTCGAACGCCAGGACGATGCCTACAAGGCATCGGTACTTCCTGAGGGCATTCCGAGCGTCACCATCGAGGCAGGCTCCACCATGGGCTGGGTCAAGTACGGCAAGATCAACCTTGGTATTGATCGCTTCGGCGCATCAGCACCGGGCGGATTGGTCATGGAAAAGCTGGGCATGACCGCAGACGCCGTAATCGACGCAGTCAAGTCCGCGATCGCCTAGTTCCTACCTAACCAACTTCTACTAACTCTCCTTATACACAGAAAGAACCTTGAGATGTCTGAAACGACCCTCCACCAGATGTTCAACGAGCATCAGCAAAGCCCGTGGCTCGACAACCTGCGACGCAACTGGCTCCACAATGGCGAGCTCCAAGCGTGGCTCGACAAAGGCGTGCGCGGTATCACTTCGAACCCGTCGATCTTCCAAAAGGCGATCGAAGGCTCCGAGGACTACACCGAGCAGTTCGCGAGCCTTCTCGCCGACGGAAAGACTGTCGAGGAGGCCTACTGGGGTCTCGTCGTCACCGATATCGAGGATGCGCTTGCGCTGACCCGCTCGATCTATGACGATTCCGATGGCCTCGACGGCTACGTATCGGTCGAGGTCGATCCTGGCCTCGCCCGTGACCAGGCCGGCACCGAAGCTGCAGCACGTCAGCTGTGGTCCGAGATCGACGAGCCGAACCTGTACATCAAGATTCCGGCAACCGCCGAGGGTGTACCTGCGATTCAAAAGATGATCGGCGAGAAGATCTCGGTCAACGTCACCTTGCTGTTCTCGGTCGATCGCTACCGCGAAGTCATGGAGGCCTACATTGCTGGCCTCGAGGCCGCCGAGGGCGACCTGTCGAAGATTTCGAGCGTGGCCTCGTTCTTCATCAGCCGAGTCGACGTTGAAGTCGACAAGCGCTTGGACGAAATCGGTGGCGACGCTGCTGCGATGAAGGGCAAGGCAGCCGTGGCGAACGGCAAGCTCGCTTACGCGGCATTCCTCGAGACCTTCAGCGGCCCACGTTGGGAAGCACTCGTCGAGCGTGGAGCGAACGTTCAGCGTCCGCTTTGGGCATCGACCTCGACCAAGAGCGACGCTCTCCCCGACACGATCTATGTCGATGAGTTGATGGGTCCTGACACCGTGAACACCATTCCGGACAACACCCTCGGGTTCTTCCTCGACCATGGCACCGTCGCTCGCACCGTCGATGCCAACGTCGACGAAGCAATGAACCTGCTCGCCGAGGTTGAAGCCGCAGGCGTCGACCTCGCCGACGTAGCGGTACTCCTCGAAGAACAAGGTGTTGCCTCGTTCGAGAAGGCCTTCGACAGCTTGTTGGAGTCCCTCGAAGCCAAGGCCAAGACCCTGGGTTAGTCCCCACTTAGACGAACAAACACGCCGCTACCTTGCCGAATCACTCGGCAAGGTAGCGGTGTTGTTCGTTTTCGCCACGGAGCTGTGCTTCAAGGCGCGAACCGGTTGACAACGGTCGCGCCAACAGACTGGAAGCTGTCCATGTTCGTTAGTTCAGGTATCGACTCTTCGAGGCTGATCTGTTTGCCGACGAGCCGTGATGGGTTGAGCTTTCCGGATTTGAGCAGGTCAAGCATTGCGCCATACCGGTGGGCCTGCATTCCGTGGCTGCCGAGAATTTCCAGCTCGTAGGCGAACAGCGCCTATCAGAATCGTTTGTTGATGAAATTATGGAGATTGCTTAACCGCACATCAGTCGTTGATGGCCCAGTCCGAACATAGAACCGGTCGCGACTCTCATCGATGTAGTAACAAGGAATGTTGCTTGCGCTCACATCTACCCGCAAGACAGTCTTCTGATCGATTTGCTCTGTGTGGTAGTGGATGTTGTCGAGATGTATGACACCAAGTTTCGACTTGATCACATCGGTCAAGAACAGTAGCAACTTGTCGTTGTTGTGAAAGCCGTCGTGTTCCAGACCCAGGATCGTGCCATCGTCAGCAACACCAACGATCAATGTGCCGCCACTGGAGTTTAAAAAGGCCGCGATCGTCTTCAGCACGGCCTGGGTCATGGCCGGGTCTCTTCGCTCTCCCTTTAGGTTCCATCTCAGCGATGACTTGAATTCAACGTGTTCGTTCTCACCGGAGGCAATGATCTCTCTGGAAGACACCTGCTGGGTGGAGCGCAAATAGTTGGTAACCCTTCGACACAGCCTTCGGACGATTTCCAGACTCAGACTCGCCGGGACCACGTCTGTATCAAAGAGCCGGTCCGTGCGAATTGCTATCAACTGGCTGTCTTGTTCCGCGATCAACCGGCCCAGGCGAAAGTCACCATTGAGGACGCCGATCTCTCCAATGAGATCGTTGGGTTCGACCTCCATGCGGCTGTTGTCCGGGAAGTTCAGACACAGCGCCCCATCGATCAGGTAGAAGACATTGTTCGGAGGATCATCGATCTCGAACACAACTTCTTTTGCTTTGGCCTCACGAAACGAAACGACGGAGCGCAGTTGCTCCAGTTCCGTTTGGCCAAAGCCCGAGAAAACTTCATGGCGAGAGATGAGTTCGACCATCTCTTGTTCGGACATATCTTGGTTCATTGCAGCTCTGTTCATTCGCCCACCGCCCCAATAGCCGTTTGCCTGAAATCAAACGTAGCAGGGGCCTCCATCGTGAAAGCGCCACAGTTGAGTACCGAGCTTCGCACCAATTCGCTTCGGCACGGTACCGATCGTGGGTTAGGTTTGACGTGTGACTGACTTCGACTACACCAATGTCCTCCCACTTGGCGAGGACACCACGACATATCGGCAGATCTCGAGTGAAGGAGTGTCGACCTTTGAGGCTGGAGATCACACGTTCTTAAAGGTCGAGCCTGAAGCGCTCCGCCTGCTGACGGCAACCGCAATGCATGACATTGCCCATTACCTCAGGCCAACACATCTCCAACAGCTAAAGAACATCCTCGAGGATAAAGAAGCCTCGCCGAACGATCACTTCGTTGCCGAAGAGCTCCTACAGAACGCAAACATTGCGTCGGCCGGTGTCTTGCCGATGTGCCAAGACACCGGCACCGCAATCGTCTCGGCCCAAAAGGGTCAGAACGTCTTCACTGGTTTCGACGATGAAAAGGTCATCAGCCAGGGCATCCACGACACCTACTTCACGTCGAACCTTCGTTATAGCCAGCTCGCACCGTTAACGATGTTCGAAGAGAAGAACACCGGCAACAACCTTCCTGCCCAAATCGAACTCCACGCATCCCAGGGTGACGAGTACAAGTTTCTCTTCATCGCCAAGGGTGGTGGGTCGGCAAACAAGACGTTCTTGTTCCAAGAGACCAAAGCGTTGCTCAACCCGGAAAGCTTGATTCACTTCATCGACACCAACCTCCAAAAACTCGGCACTTCGGCATGTCCGCCGTACCACCTTGCCGTGGTCATTGGTGGCACGTCAGCCGAGTTCAACCTGAGGACCGCAAAGTACGCATCCACCCACTACCTAGATTCACTGCCGACCGAAGGATCCGAAAGCGGGCACGGCTTCCGCGATCTTGAATGGGAACAGAAAATTCTTGAGCTCACCCGAGAAATCGGCATTGGGGCACAATTTGGCGGCAAGTACTTCTGCCACGACGTGCGCGTCATCCGTCTCCCCCGCCACGGCGCGTCCAACCCGGTTGGTATTGCCGTCTCGTGTTCAGCAGACCGCCAGGCCAAGGCCAAGATCACGAGCGAAGGGCTCTTCCTCGAGCAGCTCGAAACCGACCCGGCACGCTTTATGCCCGATATCACCGATGTCGACCTCGGCGGCAACGTTGTCGACATCGACCTGAACCAACCAATGGATGCCATTCGTGCCGAGCTGACCAAGCACCCGGTCAAGACCCGACTTTCGCTGACGGGCACGGTGGTCGTTGGCCGCGACATTGTTCACGCCAAGATCAAAGAGCGTCTCGACGCTGGCGAGCCAATGCCCGAATATCTGCAGAACCACCCGATCTATTACGCCGGCCCTGCCAAGACCCCTGAGGGGTACGCTTCGGGGTCGTTCGGGCCGACCACTGCTGGCCGTATGGATAGCTACGTCGATCAGTTCCAAGCAGCTAACGGCTCTATGGTCATGCTGGCCAAAGGCAACCGTTCTCAGCAAGTCGTCGACGCCTGCAAAGCTCACGGCGGTTTCTACCTCGGCTCTATTGGCGGCCCGGCAGCACGCCTCGCCAAAGACGCCATCAGAAAGGTCGAAGTCCTCGAGTACGAAGAGCTCGGTATGGAAGCCGTGTGGCGAATCGAAGTCGAAAACTTCCCGGCGTTCATCATCATTGATGACAAGGGCAACGACTTCTTTGCTGAGACGTCTACTCCGGTCTACCTGCGCTGATGACACGTATCTCGTTCTATTACGACCCGAGCTGCCCGTGGTGCTGGATCACAAGCCGATGGCTCACCGAAGTACAGACCGAACGCGAGATCGAAATCGAATGGCTGCCGTTCAGTCTGGCGATCAAGAATGGCGAGCTCGGCGGTGAAGACATCACTGGCCACCTCGACACCCACTCGATCGCGCACCGGGTTCTGCGAGTCATCGAGGCTATTCATGCCAAGGAAGGCATTGACCGGGGAGAGCTCTTCACCGAATTTGGTAAGTCGTACTTCATCGACCCAAAGCTCGACGACGACAACTTCTTTCAGGCGACGCTGGAACGGATGAACCTGACAGAATCGTATCTGGGCGAATTGGACAACACCGATCACGACAGCGCATTGCAACAACACATTGATGATGCTGTTGAGATAGCCGGCGACGACGTCGGCGTGCCGCTGATCATCTTTGAGACATCCGATGGCGAGCGGGTTGGCTACTTCGGTCCGGTGATGCGTCGATTGCCGACGCTAGAACGTGGCCTCGAAATATGGGACAGCCTTGTCGTCATTGCTACCGGCCCGGACTTCTACGAGCTGAAGAGAAAGCGCGCCCGGCGTTCGAAAGTCAAGACCACCAAGCGGCTCTTTCCCGAACTCGCCCAGCAGCCTCAATAACGAATCCGACTAGCGAATCTCACTGTTGGAGGCCTTGACCGCCGGCCCCT
>CAZTDG010000055.1:0-15362 GCA_964612655.1 uncultured Acidimicrobiales bacterium
CCTAACCACAGCACCGCAGGCGGAGACCACCGCAGGCTCTCGCATCGGATTTGGTGCGCGAGTGCCGGGCTTCTTTGAGGATCCGATGGGACGCCACGAACTGCGCTACTGGGATGGCAACCGCTGGACGGAGTACGTCAAAGAGCGGGGCGAACGGTTCACAGACCCGCTTTAGAACCCAACCTGGTCGACGCCGTCCTCGCCTCGTCGAGCGAGTCGTCGACCAACTCTTGGAGTTCGAGGCCGAGACGACTGAACTGCACCCCGAGGCGAGCTTGCCCGTCCTCGCCGGTCGAGATGTTTCGAATCTCGATGATCCCCGCATGATCGTCCACGGCGACTCGATAGCGCTTCTTTACCTTCAGTCGGGAGTCCGGGGCGGTGACGAGCGCAGCTCCGCCCTTTGACAGATTCACCAAGAAGGCTTCGACACGGTCAGCCTGACGGAAGAATCCGTTCCTGAGCTCAATGATCATGGGAACAGCGATCTGGTATCGAGCCTTTTCCCGTGTGGGTTCGGCCTGTTCGCTTCGGTTAGGCGCCATAGGGGTTTCGTCGGCCGCGACGAGGGGCGACTTTAACCGAGCGCTGCCTCTACGCCGTCGGCGGAGGAGGCGGTGGCGGAGGAGGAGGCGGCGTTGATTCGCGGGAGCTGACGTCAATTGCATCAGCTGGGGTGCCGGCTTGTGGGCGGATACCGAGCACAAAGTCGCGGTCGTAGGACGAGAAGAACCGGTTCGCCTGCTTGGAGAACTCGCGCAACATGATGTAGTTCGCCGAGCCACCGACCGCAGCGCCGATACCGAACGGCAGCAGCTTGCCGACCGTGGCTGCCCCGCGACGGGTACCCCACTTCTTGAGGACCTGTGCCACCAGCTGGGAATTAATTCGGCGCAGCGCATCGATCGTGGCCATCTGGCCAGCGCCGCCGCCGATTGCCTCACCAGCGATCTCAATCGCCTTGCCGTCGCCCACCTTGAGGCCCATATCTCGGGCCAATGTCGTGAATTCTTCGGCAGCGTCGTCTCCAAATGCCAGCACGGCCAGAACCCACGCGCGGCGCTCATCGGCAGAAGCATCGGTGTGTCCGTACGCTGCACCTATAGCCATCACCATGTCGGTGGTGCGCAACGCGACCACGCCGAGTTCGGCTGCGAGAGCGCCAACAGCGAATCCGGTGCCGACACCGGGCGCTGCAGCGGTTGCACCGGCGGCGGCGCCCAGCGCGGTCATCGATCGCTTGATCGGCGTCGCAATCTCTCGGGCCTTGACCTCCGGGCTCGCGCCGGGTGCTGTTTCTTCAGCGAGCTGTTGAGCTTCGTCCCAACGTGCCACCACCGCGCGGTCCACGCCCTCGATCAACGCCTTACCCGCTGCGTCCAGAATCGGGGACGGGATTCGCTCCGTCGCCTTCTTTTCGAGGTATCTCTTTGCGACTCCCATGTGACCAGTCTGGTGCGGTAGACGCCCGGATCAAAGGTTAGGCTTTGCAAATGGCAAATCCCGCTGACTTCGCTGACGCCGCAATGCCGCTGATGGACCAGCTGTATTCGGCCGCGTTACGGATGACCCGCAACCCTGCAGACGCAGAGGATCTGGTCCAGGAGACGTACCTCAAGGCCTACCGCGGGTATGAACGCTTCGAGGAAGGCACGAACCTCAAAGCGTGGATGTATCGCATCCTCACCAACAGCTACATCAATCGCTATCGGGCCAAGCAACGCCGACCCGATGAGAGCGATATCGCCGACGTCGAAGACATGTACCTGTACCGCCGTCTTAGCGGCGAGAACGCCGAGATCGGGGCAAGTGCCGAGGATGCATTCCTCAATTCGGTCACCGATGACGCGGTGAAAAACGCGATCGAGGCCATCCCGGAGAACTTCCGAATCGCTGTTTTGCTTGCCGATGTCGAGGGATTTGCGTACAAAGAAATCGCCGAAATCCTTGACGTTCCAATAGGAACGGTAATGAGTCGCATTCATCGGGGAAGAAAAGCACTCGAAAAGCAGTTGCACGATTACGCCGGGGAGCGAAACCTTCTTCCCGACGATGATGACTCTGCGACTTTGGACCTAGTTAGCGAAGCATCGTCTGAATCGATTGCACCGGAAACCGATGGAGAAGTTGTTACGCCATGACCGACGATGACCAAACGTTCGAGAACGCACCTTCACAAAGTGAGGTGTTCGCAGTATCGCCTCCATTCGCTAGCGCCGGCGATGGTTTTGTTGGTATCGACGGGTTCAACCCGGCCGGACCACAGCCTGTGTACGCCCCACTCGGACAGCCGGAGTTACAGGCCACCTGCATTGATGTTCACCGATCGCTGTCGGTCTACCTTGATGGTGAGCTAGCGCCTTCGCAAGAGGCGGCCGTGCGTGCCCACATCGCAACCTGTGGTTCTTGCCAGGCAGCTCAGGCGTTCCAAATGCAATTGCGATCGACGCTGGCCGCTAAGGCTTTTGATCCCATGCCCGATGAGGTACGTGATCGAATCACCCGTGCTCTTGGGTTCGACTGAGCACCGGTAGAAAGCACCACTACACTATGAGTATGTTCGCAGTTGTCTGGACCTTCTGGATCGCCCCATTCTTGATCGTGGGCGTCATCGGCCTGCTAGTCGCCATTATTGGCGGGTATATCTCGCAGGTGACCGCGAAGCAGTACCCGAGCCGCAAGCAGCGCAAGCTCATGGAGCAACAGCAGTCCGGTGAGTGAGTCGGGCGCAATTGATTGGGGCCTTGCCCGGACGGTTGCGGCGAGAGTAAATCGCGACGAGCCAAAGCTCAGCGCGGACCAACGGGCGAAGATGAACGACGACTTCGAGCGCTTCACCGCCCAAGCCGAAGAACTAGTCGGCGCCGAGACGGGTCTGCGGTCTCTTGACGGAAACGCCCGTGGCCGGGTCGCTGATCGTGCCGACTGGGTCGATGCCAACCTGCGTTCTTTCCAGCGCCTTCTCAAACCCGTCCTCGAAAAGATGGAAGAGGAGTCGTCCGGTGGGTTAGGCGGAGCGATCGGCCCCAAGGTGGCCGCTGTCGAGCTCGGAACGATGCTCGGATGGATGTCCACCAGGGTGCTCGGTCAGTACGACCTGTTGGTGATCGAAGACGAGAACCCCGAAGACCAAGACATCGTGTACTACGTCGGGTCGAATGTGGCAGCGCTCGAACGCCGATTCGCCTTTCCCGAAGAAGACTTCCGCCTCTGGCTCGCGCTCCACGAAGTGACCCACCGAGCGCAGTTCACTGGCGTGCCATGGATGCGGGAACATTTCTTGGGTCTCGTGAACGGCATGATCGACGAGGCCGATCCCGATCCGCAGCGTTTCGTCGACGGTCTCAAGCGTGCTGTCGAACAGGCCCGCAACGGGGAGGACCCGTTGGCAGAGGGTGGACTGTCGGCGATCTTTGCATCCGAGGAACAACGAGCTCTGCTCGATCAAGTCGGTGGCCTCATGAGCCTGCTCGAAGGCCACGGTGATGTGACCATGGATCGCGCTGGCGAAGGCATCGTGAAAGGGGCCGACCGGTTCGGCCGCATTTTGCGTCAACGTCGGGCCAACGCATCGCGCGGTGTCGCCCTTGTGCAAAAGCTCGTCGGACTCGAAGCCAAAATGAAGCAATACGCGCAAGGCGAGAACTTCATCGAGGTTGTTGAAGAGCACGGCGGTCGGGAATTGATGGATCGCGTATGGGAAGCTCCTGTCTTGCTTCCCAAGCTCGCTGAGATCCGGGAACCAGAACTATGGATCGATCGAGTAGCTCCGGCGGGAGTGCCAGCCTGACTCCACAGCGGCTCAGCGACCTATGGGGTCGTTGGGGCGCAGAGGTCACGTGTAGTCCCTCGGGTACGCCGCTGCGATGTGGGGTATCAGGAGGCGCTGACTCGCTGGCGCTGATGGCGTTGGCGGTGGCATCGGGCTGCGACGTTACGGCTGTACATGTCGATCACGGCCAACGGTCCGGCTCCGAACAAGAAGCCGATCGGGTGGCCCGCTTCGCCGAAGAGATCGGTGCCGAGTTCGAACGGGCGACCGTACAGGTAGCTCCAGGCGCGAACCTTGAGGCCCGGATGCGAGCGGCCCGCTATGACGTCTTGGGTTCTGAGGCGGCGACCGGCCACACCTTGGACGACCAGGCCGAGACGGTCCTCATCAATCTCATGCGCGGGTCAGGCATCCGCGGGCTCGGGGCCATGCAGCCCGGTCCGAGGCGGCCAATTCTTGCGCTTCGACGCGCAGATACCGAAGCGATCTGCGAGACGCTGGGATGGGAGCCCTTCCAGGATCCATCCAATACCGATCCCGCCTTTGTGCGAAACCGTGTCCGACGTGAGCTCGTGCCTCTTCTCAATGACATCGCTGGCCGAGACGTTGCTTCGTTGCTGGTCCGAACCGCCGCCCACGCGCGATCTGCGGTCGTCGCCATCGAGGAGATGGCGGGAGATCTCGATCCTGAGGATGCCCGAGCGTTGGCGAAGGCACCTAGCGCCGTCGCGGCGTCAGCGCTTCAGGATTGGATCCAAGCCCAAACGGGCGACGACTATCCCATCGATGCCGCCTCCGTTGAGCGGGTGCTCGCCGTCGCGAGCGGTGATGCCGTAGCCGCCGAAGTCTCGGGCGGGCACCGAATCAGCCGCTCGGCGCAACGTCTACGGGTCGAGACATCCCCTCAAACCTAGGGTCTCCTCCCAAATGGCTACCTGCTTTCGCGAGGGAGCTCGCTCAGCTTCGGGTACCGTTCCTTTCGGCATGGAGCGCGTAATCGTCACCAACGGGAGTTCCGTCGACGCCGGCAATGGGACCGACGCCGGTCGCATTATTGACGGCGAAGTCGGCGAGATCCTCGTCACCGAAGAGCAGATCCAAACTCGGGTCCGCGAGCTGGGCGAACAGATAAGTGCCGACTACGCCGACACACAACCTCTTTTGGTTGGCGTCCTACGGGGTGCGTACGTCTTTATGGCCGACCTGTCCCGGGCCGTCGACCTGCCGGTACAAATCGATTTCATGGCCGTCTCGTCCTATGGCAATGCAACAGCGTCTTCCGGAGTCGTTCGGATCCTCAAGGATCTAGACGAAGATCTTGAAGGCCGCCACGTCATTGTCGTCGAAGACATCATCGACTCGGGCCTGACCCTCAGCTATCTCCGACGCAACCTGGAGAATCGGGCCGCAGCATCCGTTGAGGTGTGCGCGCTGCTGATTCGCGAGGGTCGCCAGAAGGTTGACGAGTCGCTGAAGTACGTGGGGTTCGAACTTCCCCCGGACTTTGTGGTCGGATATGGCCTTGACGCATCGGGCAAATATCGAAATTTGCCCTATATTGCTCGATACGTGGGCCCGGTCGATCACTAGGCCAGACATCAGCCTTCTAGGGGGAGTCCGAGCAACATGACCGAATCCGACGAGCTTCTTGAACCGCGTCGCAACAAGGTGGACCACGACAAGATCGAGTCGGCTGTTCACGACATCTTGGCCGCGATCGGTGAAGACCCCGGCCGTGATGGCCTACTCGATACCCCGGCCCGCGTCGCTCGCATGTATGCCGAGATTTCGGGAGGCTTGCAAGAGGATCCCAGAGATCACCTCCGCAAGGTCTTCGATGTCGATCACGACGAGATGATCATGGTGCGCGATATCCCGGTCTATTCGATGTGTGAGCACCATCTCCTGCCGTTCTATGGCACCGCTCACGTGGCGTACATCCCCCGAGCAGGAGGCAAGATCACGGGTCTGTCAAAGATCGCTCGCATGGTCGACGGGTACGCCCGACGGCCCCAGGTGCAAGAACGCCTTACCCGCCAGATGGCCGATGCCATGCGCGACGTGCTCGATCCCGAAGGTGTGCTCGCCGTCGTCGAAGCCGAACACATGTGCATGTCGATGCGTGGGGTCCGCAAGCCCGGGTCCTCGACGGTCACGTCAGCTGTTCACGGCAGCTTTCGAGACAGCGTTGCCTCGCGATCTGAAGCGATGCGCTTCTTGATCGGCCGCTAGCAATCGATAGATCCGTGGCGCACGACCCGCGGCCGGTCCTCGACGAACTCGATTTCGATGGACCCCTGGTGATGGGGATACTCAACACCACCCCCGATTCGTTCAGCGACGGCGGTCGATGGGCCACCGTCGACCGTGGCGTGGCCTACGCCGAACAGATGCTTCGCGATGGTGCAGACATCATCGATATCGGCGGCGAGTCGAGTCGGCCCGGCGCAGATCCGGTCTCACTCGACGAAGAGTTGAATCGAACGATCCCGGTCATCGAAGCCTTGGCCGGTCGATGCGTGATCTCCATCGATACCGCCAAGCCCGAGGTTGCGGAGGCAGCGATCAACGCGGGTGCCCACATCGTCAACGACATCACGGCGAGTCTGGAGGCCGTGGCAGCGTCAGGAAATGCGGGATGGATCGCGATGCATATGCAAGGTCGACCCCAGACCATGCAAGATGATCCGCACTACGACGATGTGGTGGCCGAGGTCGGTGCCGGACTGGTCGCCGCCGGCGCTCGAGGACGAGCAGCTGGAGTCGATCATGTGTGGCTCGACCCCGGAATTGGCTTCGGAAAGACCACCGACCACAACCTCACCCTGCTCCGACATCTACCACAATTGATTGATATGGTCGGAGATAGGTTGCTCGTAGGGGTAAGCAGGAAGCGATTTATCGGCGACATACTGGCGATAAATGAACAAAACATCGCCGAAGTAGGCGCAAATGACCGTCGGGAAGGGTCTATGGTTTGCTCGGTGTGGTCTTGGCTGCGCGGTGCGCATATCGTGCGAGTGCACGATGTTCGCGTGACGGCCTTGGCTGCTCGCCACATTCGACAATTGGCTCACTTAAACCGGGACGGTTACTAGATGGCACCAAGCCATAAACTCAAAGGCAAATGGGCGCTCGGGATTCAACCGCGCCACTTTACGTGGGTTCTTAAAGAGCAATTAGCAGTGTGCGAGCGGCTCGGAGGCTACGGCGAGGCGCATCGTCGGGTCCGACGCCAAGAGGAAGTCATCTGGACTCGGGTCAACGGCTTTGACCGAATCCTTTCGCTGATTCCCAACAATGCCAACCTGCACAGCTACGACGAAGAAGACGTCTCCTGGGTTCACCGCCCGTTTCGCGGTCCCGAGGATGGCGGTCGCTTCCTCAATCAGCTCTATAGCGACATCAACATGTTGACTACCCAGGGCTTTCGCGTGTTGATGCATCGTGAAGAACTCGGAGACCACGTCACCGGGATCGTTGCGGGCTATCTCGTTTGGACGGGGATGGTGCTCGATCAGCCCAAGGCGATCGTCACCGTTGAGCAGCTGCTGTCACGCCAGATCGGGCCACTGGGTCGCGAGATCGTTGCTGTCGCAGGTGAGATCGATCGAACCGAGATCGATCTGCGTGACTGACACGATCGAGCTGCGCGGACTTCGCGTGATGGCCTTTTGCGGGATTTTGCCCGAAGAGGTTGAGCGTCGCCAGCCCTTTGAGATCGATGTTGACGTCGACTGCGATCTGCACGCTGCGGGGTCAAGCGATGATTTGGCGAATACCATTGACTACGGCACGTTGGTCGCACAGATCAGCTCTTTGGCGGAGGAAAGCCGGTACGGACTCTTGGAACGATTCGCAAGCGAGGTCGCTGATCTCGTGTTGGACAATGAGCTAGCCGCGGCGGCGCGTGTGACCATCCGCAAGCTTCGCCCACCGGTACCGC
Source organism: uncultured Acidimicrobiales bacterium (assembly GCA_964612655.1). Classification (GTDB taxonomy): domain Bacteria; phylum Actinomycetota; class Acidimicrobiia; order Acidimicrobiales; family SHLQ01; genus SHLQ01. The sequence goes on from CAZTDG010000055.1 coordinate 7,719, forward strand.
AAGACCTCGCAAGTTCCGGAGTAACCATTCGGCGGGTTCGTTCGTGACCCGCCGAGCCTTTCTCGGGCTCGGATCCAATCTCGGAGACCGTAAAGCCCATCTCGAACATGCCATTGGACGTATCCCCGATGTGGTCAAGATCTCCTCGACGTGGGAGAGCGCGCCTGTCGGAGGTCCCGATGAGCAGGGTCCATATCTGAACGCCGTAGTGCAGCTCTCGACCGACCGAACCGCTCGACAGCTCCTAAACGTGTGCCGCGAACGCGAAGAAGATGCGGGTCGTGTGCGCACCGAACGATGGGGTCCGCGCACTCTCGATGTCGACGTTCTGTGGATCGATGGTGAGATCATCGACGAGCATGATCTGATCGTGCCGCATCCCCGTATGTTCGAGCGGTCGTTCGTACTGATGCCACTCGGCGAACTCGCCCCCGATCTGCTTCCAGAGAAGTTCACCGAACCTGATCCATCCGAAGTCCGTCTCTATCTTCCTGACGAGTCGGCCAGCTGATCTGATGGTCCGGCGGTTCAACCTCGTTGGCAATGGCCGCGCAGGAGGATCGCTTCATCGTGCACTCACCGACAAGGGGTGGGTAGGTGATTCGATCCTCGGTCGTGATGACGACCTGCGTGACGCCGCGAAGGACGTAGACGTCTGCATCATCGCGGTATCTGACAGCGCCATCGCAAACGTTGCCGGCCAGATCGAGCCCGGCGACGCGGTCGTCGTACACCTCTCTGGCGCTACACCGGTGGGGGTGCTCGGATCCCATCGAGCTGCTGGGTTGCATCCCCTGACGTCGCTAGCTGAACCCGAGAGCGGTGCTGAGCTTCTCGCGTCAGCGTTCTTCGCGGTCGGCGGGGATGCGATCGCCGAGGAGATGGCGGAACTGTTGAGTGGCAAATGGTTTCGCATCGAAGACTCCGACCGTGCGCTTTATCACGCGGCGGCGGCCGTGTCCTCGAACCATTTGGTCGCGCTGCTGGGTCAGGTGGAGCGAATGGCGAACGAGATCGACGTGCCCTTCGAGGCCTTCCTTCCCATCGTTCAATCGAGCATTCGCAACGTCGCTGAACTCGGGCCGGCCGCAGCGTTGACCGGGCCTGCAGCCAGAGGCGACGAAGAGACGATCGCCAAACATCTCGGAGCACTTCGCGAAACCATGCCCAACGAGGTCGCCGCATATGAGGTGCTCGTCGCCGAGGCTCGACGACTCGCCGATAGTTGAGCAACAGGTGCGTGCATTTGTGATTGCGCGCTGTGCAGACTGGGCCAGATGAAGATCATCCACACCATCGACGAGCTCCGAGGCGCCCTCGACATGGAGCGGGCGGCTGATCGAAGTATCGGGTTCGCTCCGACCATGGGGGCACTGCACTCGGGGCACATCGCCCTCCTCGAAGGAGCCGCATCGCACGACGTGGGTGTCGGGTCGATCTTCGTGAACCCATTGCAATTCGCTCCGGGAGAAGATCTCCACAGCTACCCCCGCATGCTCGACGAAGACGCTGCGAAGGCGGAGGCCGCTGGGATCTCGTATCTGTTCGTACCGGCGGTCGCCGAGATGTACCCACAGGAGAACTGGACGACGGTCTCGCTTCGGGTCGTGACCGAACCGTGGGAGGGAGCGAACCGGCCCACCCACCTCGCTGGCGTGTCAACCGTGGTGACCAAGTTGTTCAACATCATCGGACCATGCACGGCGTACTTCGGGGAGAAAGACTTCCAACAGCTCGCCATGATCCGACGGATGGTCGACGACCTCAACCTGCCGGTCGGCGTTCGCGGTCTTCCTACGGTTCGAGAAGACGACGGCCTGGCGATGTCGAGCCGCAACCTACGCCTCTCCCCGGAGCAACGAGCGGAGGCGCCAATTATCCAGCGAGCGCTACAAGTCGGTCTCGGGGCTATCGAAGCGGGGGAGCGCTCTCCCTCGGCCGTAGAGACTGCGGTCCGTGAGGTGCTCGCCACCGCCACGCTCGCCGATGAGCCCGACTACGTCGCCGTAGTCGACGCCGCGTCGTTGGTTACTCCTGAGGTGTTGAGCGGCGAGGTTCGACTACTAACGGCGATGGCCTTCGCCGACGTGCGTCTGATCGACAACGTCGGAATCACCGTTGCGGCGGACGAGTCGTGAACGAAGAAGACGAAGAAGTCACCTTCATCGAGCCGGTCTACGCGCCGTGGGACGGTCGGCGAGTTCCCGTCGTGCTACTCGGCGGCTATCTCGGAGCTGGAAAGACCTCCGTCATCAACGAGATGCTGGCCCGCACCGACATCCCAATCGCGGTGATGGTCAACGACGTCGGCGAGATCAACATCGATGCTGCGCTGATCGAACGCCAAGGCGCCGACACCTTGGATCTGTCCGGCGGTTGTGTGTGCTGCAGCCTCAAGAACGGGTTCCTCGAAGCGTTCGACCAGGTTCGAGCACGCCCGACCCCACCCGAGCTTGTCGTCGTAGAAATGAGCGGCATCGCGAACCCGGCGAGTGCGGCAGGCTTTGCCTCAACACCAGGATTTCAGCTCGACAGCATCGTCGTGCTCGCCGACCTCGACCAGTTCCTCGACTGGGAGGACGAGTCATCGGTCGTGGCCGACGCGGTGCGAGCACAGATCTACGCAGCCGACGTCGTGTTGCTGAGCAAGCGGAGCTTGGTCGATGAGGAGCGAGTCAGCGCGGTTCGTAACCGAGTGAAAGAACTCAACCCGGAAGTGCCCATCTTGCTCGCAGACTCGGTTCATTCAGCAGCTGGTTTGGTCGGGCTCGGTGCTCGCCGTCCGGTGGCGCACCTGGCGCAGAACTTCAGCCTCTTCGATCAACATTCCACGTCGGTTATCCCCTTGGATGGCACCATCTCTCGGGTCGATCTCGAGGCCATCATCGACGACCTGCCCGACAACACCGTTCGGGCCAAAGGCATCGCCCAGATCGAGACAGGCGAGTTGTTGCTCGTGCAGGTCGCGGGCAAACGACGCTCGATCGAACCGCTCCCGATGGCCGAAACCACAGACCCAACCGACCTCGTGGTGATCACCGCCTAGCCGATCTACGGAACAGTCCGGCCACATCGTGGGTTTACCCGGTATGAAGTTCGCCTGGTATTTCTCTGTAGCCCTCGGGCTAGTAGTGCTCGTAACCGGCGTCCTCAGGGAACGCGGGGACGTCTCAACACTCACCACTTCAATTCTGTGGGCGTCCATCATCGGCACCGTTGCAATCATCGTTGCCCTCAACGCCATCTACTGGCGAGTTGCCCGACAACGCTTCGGCGGCACCAATCGACACCGCATTCACGTGTTGACCTCGGGAGAGATCGGCGTACTACTGCTGGCGTTCCAGGTCTGGTTTATCGGAGCAGGTCTGTTGCTCCTCGCCTTCGTGATCTACACGCACAACATTTGGAAAGCGACCGAGCACGTCCGACTGTTCGGACCGCCTCCGAAGGTCGAAGCCGACAATACAAAGCCTTCTCCTACTGCGCCGGCCGCGAACTAGCGAGCAGAACTCGTTAGAAGAGCGTGCCGCACGACGCGAGGTTCACGGGACCTTCGATCGGCGGGGTTAGATCCGCAACGTCGCTGGTGACGGCAATCTCGGTTTCGAGCGACACGAGGATCCCCCCGGTGAAGACCGAGGTGATGGAGCGGTTGGTGATCTCCGCTGGGCTGGTGTCAGGGGTCTGACGGATCAGCATCGTCGTGAGCGTGTCCAGCACGCCGTCATCGTTGCGTTCGCAGACATACACATCGGTGCTTCCAGCACGGGCGTCGTTGACGAGCGTTGCGATTCGTTCCACACCGCAGCCGTCGATCGAGTGCACGTGGTGCACATCGCCGAAGGCAGGTCCTGCGGGTTCGCGGGTGATGATCTCGGGCAGCCCATCGCCGTCCCAATCGGTCCACCCCAGAACAGATTGCGGATCGGTTCTTCCGAACTGCACCGGCCCAACAACGGTGCCTTCCACTGCGGCCAGACCTTCGATCTCGACGTTGGTCAAACGGTCGCTCGCTACCAGTGAGATCGTCTCAAGGTCGCCGTCACCGTCGACGTCGGCCTGCCCCGAATTGAGAACGGTGTCGGTCTCCAACCGGGTCGATTCGGCGGAGCAGGCGAGTATGGCGGGTGGGGCTGAGGTGATCGTGGCGTCATTGACCACATCGGTTACGAAGGGCTCAGGGCCCGATGCGATGAAGTTCCCTTCGCCGGTATTGACGACGTAGGTGGTGCTAGTGGAATCAATCTCCAACCGCACCGCTTCGGCTTCGCTGATCGTGGTCAACGTGGCACCGGTGATGGTCTCGGAGCTGGTGAGGTTTCTCAGCGCCTCTCGGTAGGACTCGTCGCTGGTGATGGCAAGGGTGACCTCGGAGGTCGAGTCGCCACTGGTCAGCGTTGTGCACTCCTGATGCGACCAGCCATCGGGTAGCTGGATCTCGTAACCGGCGCCGGAACACTCCGTCTCGGGCGGAGCCTCGGTGGTGGTCGTAGTTGTAGAGGTGGTCGTTGTTGTCGGCTCAGCGGTCGTGGGAGGTGGCTCGACGATGCTTTCGTCGAGCGGTGCGGCATCAGCGACAGCTTCCTGGGCGTCGCCAGCACAGGCGGCCGCGACCAGCGCAACGGCGAGCATCATCAGTAGACACTTGGTCCTCATTACGGCCACCGTAGTGTGCTGCCCAGAATTGAAGATGTCGGCCCTCCGGGCAAAGGTCACGTGGGCATATGTCGAAGTCAGCCGACTAGCGCTCGACCTCGAAGAAGGTGGCGCAGCTGCTGAGGCCGGATGGTTGACCGTCGCCAACGTTGAATCCGGTCTCCACCCTCACAGCAGGTTTGCTGGTAATGAATACCCCGGCTGCGTAGGTGGCCTGGGTCGTCGTGTAGGTGACAACGACCGGTCCTGGTTGACGTCGATGCGGGTAGCGACCGTCACCAAACGTCACGTTGTGGCCCCGAGTACATGGGGGCCGCCCCCTACTACTCACTCAGATGAGTGAGAGCGCGTCGGGCTTGCGGAAGATCAGCCCGCGCGGCGGGGTCGACCGTGTGAGATCGAGCTCGAACGGAGCACCGGCGGCGGTCTCGGCATCGAGCAGAGCCGTGATCACCGCAGCCGTCTCGGCCTTCGCAACATGCAGGCCCAAACAGGTGTGAGGACCTTGAGCCCAGGTGACGTGTTGGGCGTGATTGGGTCTATCGATGTTGAACGCGTCCGGCTCGTCGAACACGTCGGGGTCGCGGTTCGCGGCCAGAAGGTTGATGGTCACCAGTTCGCCCGACGGGATTTCTACGTCGCCGAGTACAACGTCTGTGGTGGTGTATCGGTCTACCCAGGAAGCCGCCGGTTCAAGGCGTAGCGACTCGGCGATCACGTCTGGGAGCAAGGTTTGATCCGCTCGCAGTCGGTCGAGTACGTCAGGGTGGGTGAATAGATGCCAGAGCGCATTCGCCGTCATGGCTTCGGACGTCTCGATCGCGCCAAACATCACCACGGCCACCGCAGCCGGGATCTCTTGTTCTGTCAGCACCTCATCGGCGACGAGCTCAGAGATCAATCCTGCGTCATCACGGCCCATCGCCCCGCCCACGTAGGTGTACAGCTGAGCGAGCGTTTCATGGACCTCGTCGGGCACCTCGTCGCCCAGAGTGAGTGCGGTGATCGCTTGTCCGAATGCGCCGTACCAGCCGAGCACATCGTCGACCGCGACTTCGTGCAGCCCAAGAACATCGAGGATCGTCTCGACCGCGAGCGGGCCAGCCACCTCGGTCCGAAGCTCTCGGGATCCAGCGAGCGACGCCGCGACCAGTTGGACCGCGTGTTCGGCGATGCGCGCTTCGAGTTCTTCGCGAACAAACTTCGGCCGGAAGGGCTTCACAAAGGCACGACGATGTCGCTCGTGTTCGGATCCGTCGAGGTTCAGCATCGACGTGCCCAGCACACGTGCGGTGGTGAAACGCTCGTCGTCGACGGTGTAGCGGTCCGCATCGAGCATCGCCTCGATGGCAAGGTCTCGCCGGGTCACGAACCACGCGCCGAGCGCGGGCACCCACGACACCGGCTCCTCGGCCCGCATCGCTGCCAGTGACCCGTAGGGCGCCGCGGCGAGGGTGGCGACGTCAAGCGCCGCGCCTCTTGGGAAGCCCGTAGAACGATCCACATCCGTACTCTACAAAAAGGCTGTTGAACCCCAACTTGGGTGTTGAATCTTGCAGCTATGGGTCGAACGACCCAGCGACAACCTTCAGCGCAGACCGACTCATTTGTTATGGCTTCTATTCGAGTGACGTGTGAAACGTGTGGGGATATCGATCTTGATGCGAACGGAGTAATCGCCCGCTGTTGTGTCGATGACGACCGCAACCAGTACCGGTTCCGGTGCCCGACCTGTGACTTCGTCACGGTCAAGAGCACGGAGCTTCGCGTCATCAAGCTTCTCGAGGCCAACGGCGTACCGGTCGAATACTGGGAACTGCCCCAGGAGCTGCACGAACGTCGCAGCGGCGCCACGCTGACTCACGACGACGTCATCGCCTTTCACTCCGCCATCCGCGACAAGAAAGAACTCGACGCAGCGGTTGCTGAACTGGTAGAAGAACGCTCTCGTTAACCCCGCGATCAGTTCGCTGATCGCCGACACAAATTCTCCGTCGATTGCGCCCTTGCGCACCGTTTGGGCATGGCCCGCGTCGGAGATCTTCACGCATTAGCAGGTTATGCGCGTTTCAAGTTGCACTCTGGGGACTTTTGGCTACTATTAGCAGTCGCCCTGCGAGAGTGCTAGCGGCCTACACGGTCGAGTGCTAACGGGAAATCGGGCGACTTTTAACCACATCATTCCCATGCCAAGGAGGCGTGAATGAACCTGCAGCCACTAGATGACCGCATTGTTGTGCGGCCAGCTGTTCCAGAATCAACGACGGCCAGCGGACTCGTAATCCCTGACTCCGCAACCGAGAAGCCTCAGCAGGGCGAAGTTCTGGCCACCGGCCCAGGACGTCGTTCTGACTCGGGTGAACTTATCCCTATGGACGTAAGCGCCGGCGACACCGTCGTTTACAGCAAGTACGGCGGCACCGAGATTTCCTCGGCCGGCGAAGACCTACTCATCCTCAATGCTCGCGACGTCCTCGCGATCGTCAAGTAAGGAACGCAACATGGCAAAGACACTCAAGTTTCATGAAGATGCACGCCGCGGCCTCGAAGCCGGCGTGAACAAGCTCGCTGACGCAGTCAAGGTCACGCTCGGCCCAAAGGGTCGCAACGTTGTCCTCGACAAGAAGTTCGGCGCACCGACCATCACCAACGATGGTGTATCCATCGCTCGTGAGATCGAGCTCGAAGATCCATACGAGAACATGGGCGCACAGCTCGTCAAAGAGGTCGCAACCAAGACCAACGACGTCGCTGGCGACGGAACCACCACCGCAACCGTGCTCGCACAGGCCCTCGTAAAGGAAGGCCTTCGCAACGTTGCTGCTGGCGCAAACCCAATGGGTCTCAAGCGCGGCATCGAGAAGGCTGTCGAAGCAGCTGTCGAGGCAATCGCCGAGCAGGCTGTTCAGGTCGACGACTCGAAGGACAAGATCGCTCAGGTCGCTTCGATCTCGGCTGCTGACGAGACCGTCGGCAAGGTCATCGCTG